>NZ_SMCO01000002.1 GCF_004346685.1 Sulfurirhabdus autotrophica | reverse complement strand
TACTACAAGCCTTCGCAGGCAGTAGCTACGTCTCAGAACAGACCGATTTCGATAACCAATTAAATTTGTTCGATTTTTAACCGGACACTAGTGATTGCCAGTATGGATTTTGCGAGAAACGCGACTTTTATTGGCGTGGAATTTGGGAACATTATGCTATCTTGTGTGCGCGTTCGCGGTGATGGCTGGATCTGATTCCAAAGCAACGCATAAAAGTATTCAACTGCAGGATCAAAGCGGTGTAACAGTATTAGTGCTTGTGGTAGTAGCGGCTAGTGCTGGCGTTGCTGCAATTGCTTTTATGCTGGGTAGCACTAAAGAATTGACCTTTTGGCCAAAAATATTTCATTTTGTCATTTCTTTTCTTGCGTTGATCCTTTCGTGGATGGTCATTCATACTCGTTTTGCATTTCATTATGCACATAGCTACTATCGAAATAAGCAGCATGGAAATACTGAAAGCGAATTAATATTCCCGGGCAATCGTCAGCCGGATTATCTTGATTTTGCGTATTATGCTTTTGTTATTGGTATGACTTCACAGGTTTCGGATGTGGTAATTTCATCCAGGGCAATGCGTCGATTGACATTGGTGCACAGCCTTTTTTCATTTGGATTTAATATGGCTATTTTAGCGCTTAGCATTAATATACTTGCGGGATCAATCTAGATAGTATGAAGGCGTTAATCAGTTTTTTAAATTGAGAGTAGTGGCATGATAGCGATTGTTAATCCTGTTTATTTAGTGTTTCCCCTGCTGGCTTTATTTGCGCAGGCATCTTGCTCTGCCGATATCACCGCCCCACCAGTTGACTCTGTAAAAGAAAATGCCTTGCCATACAAATTCACTGTGGGATCTTATAAATTTTCTAGTGGTGCGAATGCGATTGATGTTAATTTGCGACAAACCTCCATGTTGGGCAATATCTGGATAGGTTATTACGAGTCAAAGGACAGAGATGAGCACCAGGGCCGTGCCGGATGGGACCAGACATTTGATTTTGAAAAGGTACGGTTCTCTCCTTCACTTCAAATCGCCTCCCAGGGGTTTGCAGCATTCAGTGCACAAGTGGAAACCGGGCAATCCTGGTTTGTAGGCGCAGGTATTGGCCGGACCAATTTACGCCCCTATTGGAATTTGAACTTTGATCCGAATGATTCATACACTTTGTCTTCGGGTGTTCGCTATGAAAATGGTGAGTCACTTTCACTGATGTGGGTGCGGGATAACAGACAAAACCCAGATCAGCGACATCTGCATATGTTGTACCGAACGCCACGGCCAGACGGTGAACGTTTGACTTTCGATGTACTCTACAAAAAAGGGATAGTAGACGACGTTTTGCTTGATCGCTGGGGGCTATCGGTGGCTTACGACTGGCCGAAATTTTTTGTGCGTGTTGCCTATGATCCCATAGTGAATTTCACATCAGATAATATGTGGCGTGTTGCGATTGGTTCCAGATTTTAAATGAAATAGAAACCTGGTTTGTTGAGGAATTGTTTGCTCTTGAGAGGAATGAATGAAATTTTCGCTGAATGTCTGGCAACGACTATGGTTAGTCATTTTGGTGGTGCTTTTTATTATTATGGCGCTTACGTTGGCTGCTTCTGCCTGGCCAGCAAAAAATCCCCAGATTGTTGCTGATATGGTGTCTCCTGCATGCAAGGGGTGGACAGAATTACCGGCTGGGTTTTTTCCAGAGAAATATCCGGTTATGGGTGAAAAATGTTACGCATTACAGGCATTTATATTTAGCGAACAGACAAATGTCAAAACACCAGAGGATTATGAACGGTTTTTAGTCGATTTGAGGATAAAAACTTTGGTTAAATGGGTACTGATTTGGATTGGCACGATGTTCTGGCTGTACGTGATTGGGTGGGCAGCGGGATGGGTGACAGGATTCAGGAATCCACCAGAAGCATGATATGCATGTAATCTGTGAAATCATGCCTATGAGTTCTAAGTAAATACCGTATTGTGAGGTGTTAGTTTGTTTGAATCCAGTCCGATAGGGCGTTTTAGAAGGGTTTGAATAATTGTAAATAAAACAGGCGGAATTTCCTCCACCTGTTTTATTTTGCTAGGTGTAATTATGTTGTTGCAGGAGCTGCAGCCTTGGCCTTATGTGCTTTCTTGGCAGTGTGTTTTTTGGCATGTTTCTTTACCTGTTTCTGGGCAGGTTTTGCAGCTTCTGCTTTAGGTGCTTCGGCAGCAGCAGGTGCAGCTGCAGGGCCCGCTGCATCAGCAGCAACAGCAGAGAAAGTAACAGCGGCAAAGGTTGCAGCGATGATAGCGGATAGTAATTTGCTCATTTTATATTCCTTTAAAGTGGACCAAAAAATATCTGAATTTTGGATTCAAATAATTACGTTTGGCGTAACAGTTCTAATAACGTTGGGTTATAGCTTCAGTTGACAGTCATTAAAAAATTAATTTGAATTAATATGACACGGCTACCTGCAATAATCATGCTGGTTATTGCATCTGTCAGAATATGCTTGGATTAGTTTGATGGGTTATGAGCAGGCCCATTTTCAAAGTGGAAAATGCACTGAAAAAATAGATCCTTTGCCATGTGCCCCAGCAGTGATAGAAATTGTTGCACCATGATCTTTTACAATATCTCTGACGATTGCCAGTCCCAGGCCACTTCCTGCAACACTGTCGTCAAGGCGGTAAAAGCGATTGAAAATTAACTCTCTTTCAGATTCCGGGATGCCAGGACCGGTGTCTTCAACAGAAAAAACGCTTTCAGTTGTCGTTTGAATGCAGCTTACGGTAATTGTGCCTTTTTCAGGTGTGTAACGAATGGCATTGTCGATGATATTATCAATCATATCCCGCAGCAGGAAGTCGTCGCCCATGACTTGTGTCGGGTGTAAATTGAAACCAAGATCAATTTTTTTCTTATCAGCTTCTTCAACGAAGTGCTGAATGGATTCTTCTACCAGCGTATTCAGTGGTGTCAGTTTAAGGCGTGTTTCTTCAAACTGGGTCGGTTCGGCTCGTGCAAGTGCTAATAATTGATTCGTTTGTCGAATCATTCTGTCAGTAGAGGACATCATTAATTCTGCTGAGTGAGCTGTTTCCTGGTCAGAAGCATATCGCTGCTGCAACCATTCCAGCTGCATTTTTAAACCAGCTAGCGGTGTTCTAAGCTGGTGGGTAACATTGGCGAGAAAATTTTGCTGACCGGAGACACCAATATGTACTTTATTGAGCAAGTTATTGATCGCGTTAACAACTGGATGCAGTTCCAGAGGAATATTCTCTGCAGTAAGTGAAGAAAGATCGTTATGGCTACGTGCATTTAAATCGGTTTGCAATTTATTGAGAGGCAACAGTCCTTTTGTGACCGCTAACCATACTACCGCAAATGATACAAGCGTGATGAGGCCTTCGAGCAGCAGCAATGCAACAAAAATGACAGACCGTATGTGGTTTCGCTTTCGCAATGTTTCTGCTACACCAATGTAGACCGGTTCTGAATCGACCAAGGTTTTCAGTGCAATAATGCGGACAGGTTCTCCTCGCATTGATCCATCGTAGGTTTCTGGATTGTTCAGGTTTTCTGGCTGGCGGATAGAGGGGAAGTCATTGTCTCCAGCGATTTTATCTCCCTTTGAATTGCGAACGGTAAAATAAATGGCATCGAAGTAATCTACTCGCAAAATTTGCTCAGCTTGCCGAGGCAAATCAATGGAAATACTACCTTTATCCCCATGTAATTGAGGAATAAGTGCCCATGCCGTATCTGCCAGGCTTTGATCAAATGCTATTTGTGCAGGAACCCATGCGAGCCAGTATGCCAATCCGGCACCAATTAAATTAATGACTAAAAGCGGTGCGATCAGCCATTTCAGCAAATTAACCCGTATGCTGAACATTACACGCTAACCTTTTCAAGCATATAGCCGAAGCCGCGGATTGTACGTATCTCTATGTTCGCCCCTGAAATTTTCGAGCGGATTCGGGAAATATAGACTTCAACGGCATTCAAAGTCAGCTCGTCTCCCCACGGCAGGATTGCATCGATAATTTGTTGTTTGGAGACAACTCTGGATGCATGCTGCATCAGATATTCCAGTACGGCCCATTCCCTGACGGACAATTCAATTGGCTGGTCGTTGATTCTGGCGCGTTTGGAAAATGTATCCATGGTAAGCCCGCCAATGTGGAGTTCGGCAGGTTTAGGGGCGCTCCTTCTGACAAGTGCTTTTATTCGTGCAACGAGTTCGGGCGTTGCAAAAGGCTTGACCAGATAGTCATCCGCGCCCAGCTCCAATCCATGCACACGGTCTTGAATCGCATCTCTTGCTGTCAGTAATAGAACAGGGAGCTGACTTCCCCGCGCACGTAAACGTCGCACTACCTCAAAGCCGTCAATGCCCGGCAAGCCAATATCCAGCACCATAACTGCCACTTCAGTGTGCTGCAAAATGGAATCCGCTTCACTGCCATTATTCACAACATCCACTGCCATACCGTGGGATTTCAATATACGCGAAATCCCGTCAGCAAGGACGGAGTCATCTTCTACTAATAGAACATGCATGCACTGTTTACCCTAAAAAAGAGGCGCTATGTGAGGATGAAATGATACTGCGATCCGATTGTCCTGGAGTGCATTGCACAAAATTATAAGGCATTTTTCATTAAATAATGCGCTGTCAGGGTTTTGTCAGCTTCATGTCATGTTGGTGACAGGGTCGGGCAGTAGTATCTCGAATCGTGTACCAATTTCTCATTGAAGTGATGAATCGGATTTTAGTCAGCGGGATTGCGCTGAGGCCAAGCAAGTTCAATTTAACGTGGAGCATAAAATGAACTGGATATTTTTATCCCCCTCTTTTTGCCGACAATGCATTGAATATTGCTTTGTAATTGTACTGGCAAGAAATTTTCTTTAAGTTTGATGATGGAAAAAGCTATGTTATTTCGTATATTTTGTGTGTTTTTTGCTTTTTTCGCATTGTTGTTATCAAAGCTTTCAAATGCAGATCAAATGGTTGGGCTCCAGAAGTTGAGTCTTGAGCAAGCGATTCAAATCGCTGAGGAATACAATCATGATCTACGTTTATCTGTTTCTTCAGTAGCAAGTGCGGGCGCAGCCAAAATAATTGCCTCAGCTGCACCCAATCCAATGCTAACGATTCAAACTTTTAATATCAATCCAGCGGCAGGGATAGGTGCAGGTAACCTGCGTAACAAGACAGTGGATAGCACAATCAGAATTGATCAGCTGATCGAGCGAGGAGGAAAGCGAGAGTTCAGAACTGAAAATGCTGCTGATCTTGAAGAAGCTGCGCGTAAAGACATGGAGGATATGCACCGTCAGCTTCGGGTCAATGTGAGCCAAGCCTACTATGATTTGTTGGCAGCGGAGCAAAAACGCGAAATTACGCGGCAGACTGTGTCACTGTATGAAAGTACAGTTACTGCAGCGCAAAAGCGCCAAAAGGCAGGAGATATATCCCTTGCCGATGTCGCACGATTACAGGTTGATGCAATGGCTGCCCAGAATGATGTAACTCAGGCCGAAGCAGATATTGCCAAGGCGAAACAGGCCCTGGCTCTGGTGCTGGGGCAAACTGCCAGTGCGTCTGCAATAAACCTGACTGACAGTTGGCCTGCAATTAAATTCAATGATGTAGAACCATCCGCAGTTTTGATTGAGCAAAGATCTGACGTGTTAGCTGCAAAAGCTCGTCTTGAAGCAGCGTTGGCGACGCGCAAGCTTGCGCGGGCTTCACGGAGTCGTGATGTTTCAGTCGGTGTGCAGTATGAGCACTTTCCCGCTTCAGATTCAAATCCACAAGGCAGCGGCAACAGCTATGGTATAGCAGTGCAGGTGCCGCTTTTCGCGCGCTATTCATTTGATGGTGAAATAAAAGCAGCGGAAGCGGCGGTTACTCAGGCACAAGAAAATCTGGAAAAAACAAGGGATATGGCACGTAATGATCTGGCGAATAGCTGGCAGGATGCACGTGCTTCATACCTACGTGTAAAGCAATATGAGGATGGCCTGCTGGCTGCGGCAAAAAAATCGTCGGATGCGGCTGAGTTTGCTTACAAAAATGGCGCGCTGGGTGTGATGGATGTGCTCGATGCCAGACGTACTTTGCGCGCTACTCAGCTTGATGCTCTGGCAGCGCGTGCCAATTTTGCAAAATCAGTTGCGGCAATGCAGGCCGCTGTGGCACTTTCGGAGAATAATCGTTAATGAGCCTTCAATTCAATCTTGTTAAAGTTGCAGCCATAGTTGCGGTTTTAAGCGCGTCTGTGGCGGGTATACATTTTGTTGGTGCTGCGCAGGAAAACAAAGCAAAGCCGATTCCACAAACACACCTTCAACCCGGTGAGGTCAAGTTTGCG
This sequence comes from Sulfurirhabdus autotrophica, assembly GCF_004346685.1. Lineage (NCBI taxonomy): Bacteria > Pseudomonadati > Pseudomonadota > Betaproteobacteria > Nitrosomonadales > Sulfuricellaceae > Sulfurirhabdus > Sulfurirhabdus autotrophica. Next base: position 235,712 of record NZ_SMCO01000002.1, on the reverse strand, counting down.
CCAAATGCGCCACAGCTTTCTCTGATTAAAGTAGCGACAGTATCAGAAGTGCCTCTTCCCGTATCTGAACCTTTTAATGGACGCATTACTTACGACGAGAATGTAACCGCTCGTGTTACATCTCCAATCGCTGGGCGGGTATTGAGTTCGCATGTTGAGGTTGGGGATGAGGTGCATCGCGGTACTGTTCTCACAGAGATAGATTCCCCTGATTTTGCAACGGCTGAAGCAGACTGGCGCAAGGCACAGGCTGACGAGTTGCGAAAAAAACTGGCGTTTGACCGCGCTAAAACGCTGTTTGAGGGCGAAGTCATTGCGCGTAAGGATTATGAATCGGCAGAGGCGGATTATCAACAGGCAAAAGCAGAGACGAAACGCGCTAGTCTCCGCATGAAAAGCCTGAATGCAGTGGGTAAGGAAAATGGGGAATTCAGCTTGAAATCGCCAATTGCCGGAATGGTAGCTGACAAGCAGATAAACCCGGGACTTGAAGTGAGACCAGACTTGCCAAACCCCTTGTTTGTCATTACTGATCTTGACAGGCTTTGGGTCATGGTTGATGTGCCCGAAAGAAATGCAGCTGCCATTCATGCCGGACAGACAGTGACGCTTGAAACCGATGCTTATCCTGATGAGCGGTTTTCTGCAACTGTAGATAGGGTAGGACTGGTACTCGACCCCGGCACACGTCGTATCCAGGTGCGTTGTTCAGTTAGGAATTCAGGTCATAAGCTAAAACCCGAGATGTTCGCAAGGGTGTCATTTCTTACTGACGATCATGGCAAGACTGCAATACCCGTCCCCAACACCAGCCTCTTTATCGATGGTTTATATAGTTATGTGTTCGTAGAAAAACGAGATGGTGTGTTTGTTAAACAGAGGGTCAATGTTGCCATGAAAGGGCACGATAAAAGTTTTATTGATGCGGGGCTTGCGAATGCTGAGCGGGTAGTGACGGAAGGTGCATTTTTGTTAAATGCTGAGGTGGCTGGTGATGCTCAGTAAGCTGGTTGATTTTGTACTTGCGCAACGTGTTTTTGTTCTTATCTTTACAGGAGCGCTGGTTTTATTGGGCTATCGAGCGCTGGGTAATCTGCCGATTGAAGCTTTTCCGGATGTGCAGGATGTGCAGGTACAGATTGTAACGCAGTATGCCGGGCAGGCACCGGAAGAGGTGGAACGTACCATCACGCTTCCGATTGAACGGGAAATGAGCGGTGTGCCAAGTCAGACGCAGTTGCGATCGGTTTCGATCACCGGGCTATCTGTTGTCACCATTACTTTCGCGGATGGTACGGACGATTATTTTGCCCGGCAGCAGGTATTGGAAAAACTGCAAAACGTCACTTTGCCTCTAGGAATACAGCCTGGGCTTGCGCCACTGACGACAGCTGTTGGTGAGATATATCGCTATATTGTGGAATTTCCTGCTGGTATGGATGCCAATGAAGTGCGAGCGATTCAGGACTGGGTCATTCGGCCTAATCTCAGAATTGTTTCAGGCGTGGCTGACGTTGTCAGTTTTGGCGGGACGGTCAAGGAATATCAAGCTCAAATTGACCCCTATGCATTAAAGCGTTTTGGCATCACGATCGATCAAGTCAGTCAGGCCCTGACCAACAATAGTGCTAATGTTGGTGGTGGTTTGGTCAAGCGCGGAGATGAAGCGCTGGTTGTAAGAGGAATCGGTATCTTTAATAGCATGGATGAAATTGGTCGCGTCATTGTCAGTGCAAAAAATGGAAGAACCGTCTTGGTTTCTGATGTTGCAGAGGTCACTGTCGGGCACCGCCCACTCTCTGGCGTAGTTGCATTTAATAAAGACGATAGCGTGGTGGAAGGTATCGTACAGATGAGCAAAGGGAGCAATGCCGCGAAAGTAGTGGAAAATGTGAAGCAAAGCATTGCCGCAATCAATGCCAAGCTGCCCAAGGGCGTGCACATTAAAACGATCTACGACCGCACCAAATTAATAGACCATACAGTGCGTACAGTGGGTGAAAACCTGCTGGTAGGAGCAGTGCTGGTAATCGCCATTTTGATTGTCTTTTTAGGTAATTGGCGATCAGCACTAATCGTGGCGACGGTGATTCCTTTGTCACTGCTGTTTGCATTCATCATGCTCGATGCGCGAGGCATCCCGGCTAATCTGATCTCTCTCGGTGCAGTGGATTTCGGAATTATCATTGATAGTGCAGTGGTGCTGGTGGAAGCATTGATGGTGCGGTTGGCCATACAAAATTATGATGCTGCAGCTTGGCATACACCTTATGCCTGGCGCAAAAGCACTTTGAAGCAAACGATTGTTGATCTCGGTCATCCGATTCTGTTTGCTAAAGCAATCATCATTGTTGCCTTTATTCCGATTTTTACCTTTCAGCGAGTTGAAGGAAAAATTTTCTCTCCGGTTGCACTCACTCTCAGCTTTGCCATGCTGGGTGCCATTATTCTGACGATGACGCTGGTGCCAACTTTGTTGGCATGGTCCTTGAAACGTCACCCCATGGCTGAAAAACATAGCGCCTGGCTGCATCATATTCAAGAAATGTATCGTGCAATGCTAGTGCGTGCTCAAGGCATGAAAACATGGGTGATGGGTGGGTCGGCAGCCCTTCTTATGATCACTTTGGCGTTTGCGCCAATGCTGGGAAGCGAATTTTTACCGAAACTTGATGAGGGAAACATCTGGCTGACTATTTCTTTGCCAACATCGAGTTCACTCCAAAAAACACAGCAGGTTGAACATCAGGTTCGCGCAATATTGCAAAGTTATCCGGAAGTCAGTGACATTATTTCCCAGGTTGGACGCCCGGATGATGGCACGGATCCTAAAGGGCCGAACAATATGGAAATTCTGGCTAATTTACAGCCTCGCGATCAATGGAAATTTGCAGACAAGGAAAGTCTGATAGCCGATATGTCAGCAAAAATCCGGACGATTCCGGGGGTTCCAACCAATTTTTCACAGGTGATCGAGGACAACGTCGAAGAAGCACTGTCTGGGGTTAAGGGGGAAATTGCTGTCAAGATTTTTGGGCCAGACCTGGATGTGCTTACACAAAAGAGCGAGCAGATAGCATCGATACTAAAGGGAATAGCCGGTTCTGCCGATGTCGCAGCTGTAAAAATCGGTGGGCAAAGCGAACTGGATATCGTGATTGATCGGGAAAAGATTGCCAGATTGGGCATTAATGTTTCGGACGTGAATTTGGCAATCCAGACCGCGCTGGCGGGGAATGTTGTGAACGCCTATTACGAGGGTGATCGTCGTTTTGATATCACAATCCGTTTGAAGAAAGAATTCCGGGATTCTATCGATGATATAGCCGCGCTGCAGGTGAATCTTCCCGGGGGGACAGGCACTGTGCCGCTGGGAGATATTGCCCGCATAGACATCCGACAAGGTGCAGCGCGCATCAGTCGCGAGGCAGGCGAACGGAATGCTTCAGTAAAAGCCAACCTGCTTGGACGCGATCAAGGCAGTTTTGTGGCAGAAGCACAGCAAAAAGTTGCAGAGCAAGTGCATTTGCCTCCTGGCTATCAGATTACATGGGGTGGTCAGTTTGAGAACCAGCAACGTGCAGTCAAACGACTTGAAATTATTGTTCCTATCACAATATTTTTGATTTTCTCCCTGTTATTCTGGGCATTCCGTTCCGTGCGTAAAGCCATGCTGGTGCTTTCAATCGTGCCGTTTACCCTGATTGGAGGCATTGTTGGTCTTGCTGTCGTTGGCCTGCATTTTTCTGTGTCTGCGGCGGTGGGTTTTATTGCTGTAGCGGGTATCTCAGTGCAAAACGGGGTCATCATGGTGGAACAGATTGTAGATATCGCACGGAGCAATCAATCGGCGTTCGAAAGTGCGGTAGAAGGCGCTGTTTCAAGGTTGCGCCCAATCCTGATGACAGCTTTAATGGCCGGTTTGGGATTGTTACCCGCTGCGTTGTCGCACGGTATTGGCTCGGAAACGCAAAGGCCATTTGCAGTGGTTATCGTAGGCGGCATTGTGTCGGCTACTTTATTTACATTGCTGTTGCTACCCCTGGCATACCCTTATTTTGCAGAGAAAAAAGAAACGGAGTGAAGTGAAAGCAGGTAATGACGTGAAATAGGGTTGCTTGGTTTTATTGTATAGATAGTTGGTTTTTTAAATTTTTCAGGAGGATGTAAAATGTTTAAGCAATTAATACCTGGAATGTTCTTGTTAGGCGCGCTGTCTTTCATTATTGGCCCCGTGTTGGCAGATAGTAATCCAACCCTACACCAGGTATATCTGGCTGCTGAAGCTGGCAGGTTGGGGGAAGCGCAGGGTATGATGGAATCAGTCCTCAAGGAACATCCTAACAGCAGTAAGGCGCATTATGTTGAAGCCGAGATATTGGCAAAACAAGGTCGTTTTGAAAATGCTGAGGTAGAGCTTAACCGGGCAGAAAGTTTGGCGCCGGGATTGCCTTTTGCCAAGCCGCAGGCAGTAAGCGAACTCAAAACCATGATTGCTTCAATTCATCAGAAACCGTTTTCAACTAAAAGTGGGGCAATAGGAAATACTGCTGGTTTTCCTTGGGGTATGTTGATGCTGGGAATTGGTTCAATCATTGTCATTACGCTGGTTGTCCGGGCAATTACAAACCGGAATGCTGCGTCACCCGCAGGTAACTATCAAGCCGGCATGTTTGGTGCGATCGGACAACCTAATGCAGCATATCCCCCAGGAGGAAGTATTGCGCCTGCAGCTCCAGCCAGCGGCGGTATCGGTTCAAATATCGTTTCCGGCCTTGTAACCGGTGCCGCCGTAGGTGCTGGCATGGTAGCCGGCGAAGCTCTGGTTCATCATTTTATGGATGGTAATCGTAATAATGCCAGCGCGCCTACTTCCATCCCAGATACATGGAATTCCACTACAAATGATATGGGGGGCACAGATTTTGGTATAGCCGATAACGCTTCATGGGATGATAATGCAAGTGTAGCCGACAATTCAGACATTGGCGGTGATGATTGGAGTTAGTGGTTACAAGAACTGAAGCAGCTCAATTGCCGATTAACTGTCTGTCAAGAATCGATGAGTTCGCATAAAATGTGATTTTTGAGCGCAATTGCTCGCTTATTTAGAAGTCAGATAGAAAATCGACTATGGAATCTTTGGTTACGCCAACGCTTTATACTAATTCGACGATTCATGTCGCTTTTCTGCCTGAAGCTGTTTCAATTAATCAGCAAATCAAGGAGGCATACCAAAATCTGGGAGAACAGGATTTGCTACGTCGTAGCCATTTTTTTAATGGACGTTATGAAAATTTATACCTTGATCGAGGTCTTATCCCCGCCATTGGCAGAGTGATGGAGCAGGCGGAAATGCTTGCACAAAATATTCTTCAAGTTAAGCATGTTCTGCGTAGTGGTTTCTGGATGAATGACATGGGTCCTGGACACGTTACGACAGAGCATGATCATGATGACGATGATGAACTGCTTTCGGGCGTTTACTATGTTCATGTTCCAGAAAATGCTGGTGAACTGGTTGTGTTGGATAAGCAAATGCATACACGCACTCTGGTCACACCCCAAGCAGGAATGTTTGTATTTTTTGCGCCCACTGTACTACATTCGGTTACAGCCAACCTCAGCGAAGAAAGGCGCCTCTCTATGGGTATGAATTTTGGACCGATGGCTTGACTTCCCTCTGTTGTTTGAGCGGCACCAGAGAACAGGCATTATTGGAGAGTTGGGGTATCAGTTTTAGCCTAAAGGGGATGCGTAATGATGAACAAACCAGTCTGGAGCGATGATGAGCTGAAAATGGTGCTTACCTATATCAAAAGAGAGGATTTGATACCTAATGTGCTGCACAATAGTTATGAAAGGAATAAAATTGTGCAGGTTTTTCAGGGGTTGGCTTACACATGGCCATCGCTAAAGGAATTGATGAGCATTCCGAATGATGATGAGGCACTGTCGCTACAATTAAAATTCAACGCCGGGCTTGCGTGGCTAAAGTTGGATTATCTGATCAATGTGGACTGATAATAAACGGATGTGAACTGCACCATTTTTGTCCCGGTATATATGATCTTTGAATTCATTGGCTTTTGATTTATAATGCGTGACTCAAATGCCGTAGTAGCTCAGTTGGTAGAGCAATTCACTCGTAACGAATAGGTCGGGGGTTCGATTCCTCTCTGCGGCACCACGAACAAATCTAAAGCAGTCCAAATCAGGCCGTAAACCCCAATAAATACAAGGTTTACGGCCTTTTTTACGTCCGTATTGGTCCTGTTAAATCCAAAGAAATCCTGTAAAAGTGTTGGTACTTTTGTTGGTATGTGGCAATATCAATAACGCAGATACCAACACTGATACCAACAAAGGAGTGCAAATGGCACTGACCGCGCTACAAGTGAAAACAGCAAAAACGACCGACAAGCCAATTAAGTTATCAGATGGTGGTGGTTTATTTTTACTGGTGCAACCTAACGGTTCAAAGTATTGGCGGCTTGCTTACCGTTTTGCTGGTAAACAAAAAACGCTGGCTGTTGGTGTATATCCTGACGTGAGCTTGTTAAATGCTCGGGATCGGCGAGAGGATGCACGGAAGCAGTTAACTGCGGGCGTAGACCCGGGCGAGAACAAGAAAGCGCAAAAGGCCGCAAAACAGGGGAAAGCTGCCAACAGTTTTGAAGTGGTGGCACAAGAATGGATTGAAAAATTTAGTACCAACAAAGCTGCTTCAACCATCGAGAAAACCAATTTCATACTTCGGCGCGATGTATTTCCGTGGTTAGGTGCGCGGCCAATTGATGAAATCAAACCTTCTGATCTGCTAACCGTCCTGCAACGAATTGAAACCCGTGGCGCACTGGAAACCGCGCACCGTGCAAAGCAATACGTCGGACAGATATTCCGCTATGCAGTCGGCACCCAAAGAGCAGAGCGGGACATCACGCAAGACCTCAAAGGCGCATTGCCAGCACCTAATGTTATTCACCGTGCAGCCATCACAGAGCCACTAAAATTCGGAGCGTTAATTCGTTCAATTGATGGCTTCACTGGCACCCTTGCAGTTAAATGCGCCATGAAGCTGGCACCGCTGATTTTTGTAAGACCCGGAGAGTTAAGGCAAACAGAATGGGCTTGGGTGGATATGGATTCTGCAACAATCTGCTACCCGGCATCAGTGATGAAAATGCGTGAAGATCACATAGTCCCCTTGTCACTTCAGGCGCTTGAAATCTTGCGAGAGATTCAGCCGCTTACAAGAAGTGGCAAGTTTGTGTTCCCAAGCATCCGAACCAGCGCAAGACCCATGAGCGAAGCCGCTATTAATGCGGCCCTTCGCCGAATCGGTTACAGTAAAGAAGAAATGACGGGTCACGGATTCAGAGCCGCTGCCAGGACGATCATGGATGAGGTGCTAGGCATCCGTGTGGAACTAATAGAGCATCAATTAGCCCATGCAGTTAAAGATTTGAACGGGCGAGCCTACAACAGAACAACACACTTACCAGAGCGTAAAAAAATGATGCAACAATGGGCGGATTATTTGGATAAATTAAAAGCTGGGGCTGAAATAGTTCCGCTGCACGGTAACGCGGCATAACGTTTTGCTGCACCTAGCCCGAGGTTGATCCCCAAAGGCGAAAACTGGGAAACCCCTGCCCAGATGGTGCGGCTCCTGATTCAGGGGTGGAAGGGGTATACATTCATGGAGTTGTTTTTCTGGAATAGTAAAATTTCATTTTCTATAGACGAAGCATCCTTACTTGCTGTCGGAGCTGATCCATTAAACGGCAATTATGGGAAAGTAATATTGGCTAATGCCAAAGTGGTGAAAACCGAAATTGATTTAGCAGCTCATATGGCGATTAGGCACGCACAAAAAGTTCTGGATAGTGACCCAGATAATTATCCCCTGCCATCGGAAATATGGAAGTCAACAACAAGATGGAGAAAATATATGTTGCCAAGCGCCCAGCTTTTGGGGTATTTGGATAAAATAATAAAGTCAAAACAAAAATTTAACGAATCTGAATTTCTCTTGCGTGCGACTGAACCTGATTTTTTCAGATGGGATTTGGCCGTTTTGTTTGCTGCACTAAAAATCAAAACAGCATATGATTTTGGTGATCCTGATAATATTAAGTTCGACTTTCGTCCCAGTTGTTTTTTACAGACACCCGATGATAGGTCGTTGGCAAAAATAGCTGTAGTGGACAACTTGCGAGCAAGTAAGAGTGAGCATCGTACTGATTCAGGTCGCGCCCACGTTTCCGATAAGCTTGCGTATATGAATCAGGCAGCGTTTAAATTCTGGGGTAATGCTGATCGAAACGACAGGGGAACGCATCCTGACAACGCAACGGTTTCAGCTTGGTTGGTGCAGCAAGGATTTTCAACAACCCTTGCAGACAAGGCTGCAACAATCATTCGACCTGAATGGGTACCGACTGGACGCAAACCGGAAGAATAAAGACACCTATAGCGCCTGAGATGGTGCGGGTTTCCGAAGGGTAACACCCTTAACGGTAATCCCCTTTCCATTTTTAAAAATTGCTAGATCAATCAGGATTCACTCGTCGGCCCACAGTGGCCTTACTTAGACGGGAGCAATCCGAAATGAACCAACTACCTGAAACAGGCTTTCTTCGCCTTTCCCAAATCATCGGCAATCCCAAAGCTGAACCACCGATCCCCGCTGTTATTCCTGTTTGCAAATCTGCATGGTGGGCTGGGGTCAAATCCGGGCGCTTCCCAAAATCAGTAAAACTCGGGCCGTGTACAACCGCTTGGCGGGTAGAAGATATTCGCGCTCTGATTGCTTCGGCATAGGGGGCGGCAATGACTACTGAACATACCATGAATAACAAAACAAAAACCGCCGGGACTGGCATCCGGGCGGCTGAGAAATCAACACTTTGCAAGTTAGATTATACCCCGGAAGCATTGCCGCTGGTTGTCGCAAAAGATATGGCGCGAGTCGATTCAAGAATCCTTGCGGGGCAACTTGGCGTGCAGCACCGAAGCACTTTTGCATTGATCCTGCAATATGAGAACGAGCTCCAGGAAATTGACCAACTGCGATTTAAAAACGCAGATGGTAAACGCACCCAAGGCGGCGGCAATGCAGAACGCTATGCGCTGCTTTCGGAAGATCAAGCATTTTTCCTGCTGACACTGAGCCGCAATACCAAGAACGTGGTTCGTCTGAAAATGCGACTGGTGCAAGCCTTCCGCCGTGTGCGTGATAACGTGGAAATCAGCAAAGACTATTTGCCGTTTTACCATCAACTGCATGAAGGTGTGCGGCACTTGGCTGAAGCCGCCCATGCCGCTGGCAGTACAACGCCAGAGCGCATATTTCACGTCAATATGAATCGACTGGTTAACAGTGCAGTAGGTTTAGCATCAGGTGAACGATCAAACCTCACACCGCAACAGCGAATTGCCGTCACTGCAGCAAATTTCATCGTGCAGAAAGCCATCCAACAGGCGCTTGAATCTGGTGCTGACCATCACAGCGCTTACCTAGAAGCAAAGCGGCAAGTAGAACACTACGCAAGCGGCGCACACCTGCTACTGGATGCCGCATGAGCCATGAGCTGCAATTTCTGCAATCAACTTCCATTGATTGGCTGGAACGCCTTCAATGGCTATTAAATCGTTTCTCCAGTCTGGGCATAACTGCTGATATTGGCGCAATGGGATTAATCGACCTATGGGGGTTGTATTGCCTTCTGAGTCGATTGGCTGGGGAGGCGTAATGGCACGCAAAAACCGTTACAAGGATGCAGCGGAAAAACGGGAATGGGGAGGATTTATCGCCATTCCCCATGCCGTTATCCGTTCTCATTCCTACAGCCTGTTAAGCTCTTATGCTATCAAGCTGCTGTTTGATCTGTTGGCACAGTACAACGGCAGCAATAACGGCGATTTTTGCACGGCATGGACATTGATGCAGCCCAGGGGGTGGAAATCAAAAGGAACGTTGAGTAAAGCCATCAAGGAATTGATCGAGGCAGGATGGCTGGAATTGACCAGGCAAGGGGGCAGAAACAAAGCTGGCCTCTATGCTGTCACTTTCTACGCGATAGATGAATGCAAGGGAAAGTTAGATGTTCAGCCGACCCGAACACCAAGAGGCACATGGAAGAAAAACGAGCCATTGCCACCCATGCCAAAATTAAAAGTGGTGCCCCGCCTAGTGGGTCAATTATCGGATGATTGCCCCGCCACCCGTATCAATTCAAAGGAGGCAATATGCTAATTGACCCGCCAGCCGTAGCAGTCAGGCCATTTTTCAAAACTCAATTGACCCGCCAGGCGTACACCTCTATAGATATACCATGTAGGGGTGATGTTCTTTTGCTATCTGCTGGTGCTCTTAAGCATACGCACTAATAGCAGCAACTAACTCAGGAGCAACAGCAATGACCGCTAAAAAGCAAGTGCCAACTAAGCGCAATGCAAACACATTGGAAATAATGCACGATAAAAACAAAACTGAAGATCACCAGTTTGCAGAAATCGGGCTATCAGCAACAACACTCAATGCAGTGACAGCGCGAACCTTTAGCCAACAGACAATGGGCGAAATAGACCTGACTGAAACTATTAGCGTCATGCGTGAAAAAGTAGCTCAAGTAAATTCAGGTAATTTAATTGAGCTTGAAGCTACATTAACAGCCCAGACAGTTTCACTTGATACGATATTCAACGAGCTGGCGAGGCGTGCAGCATTAAACATGGGTGAACATATGAGCGCAACCGAAAGCTACATGAGGTTAGCATTGAAGGCCCAGGCACAATGCGCGAGAACAATAGAAGTGTTAGCCGCTATGAAAACCCCGCCTGTAGTATTTGCCAAACAAGCCAACATTTCAAATGGACACCAGCAAATAAACAACAGCATACAAAGCAGTACGCGCACGCACGCGCACACGGGGAAAACTGTAAATCAGCAAAACGAACTATTGGAGCATCAAAAAAATGGCGAATGGCTGGACACCGGAAAGACGACAACGGCAAGCGGAATTGATAAAGAATTGGCAACCGTGGCAACACTCAACAGGGGCACGAACACAGCAAGGTAAGGCGATAGCATCACGCAATGCTTATAAGGGCGGCGTGCGTGCCTTGCTGCGTGAAATATCAGCGCTATTGAAAGATCAGGGGGGGGCGGGAAATTCCAGAAAAGAAAATAGCGACCAATTGGCCGCCAAGATCGTAACAAATATATTAAGTTACTTTCGTTTCTGGTAAATCCCCATCAAACCAATTAAGCCTGATCCAAGTAACCATAATGATGATGGTAGCGGAACAGGGCTAGAAGCAGAAACGCTCCAAGTACCAGGGGTGTTTTCATTCAAAGCAGAACTAACTGCAAAGGTGTTTGTTGAACTATCCACAAAAAATGGATAACTATAGTTTACTTGATCCATTTGCCCCATATTAAAACCCGATGGCATATTTGACCACGATTGTATAAATAAACCATTTTGATTGTCGGAAGAAAATTCCCACTTCCATGGTGCGTTGGGCGAAGCACCAGGTGCGATAGCAAGGTATAAATTATCTCCAGCGTCACTCCCTGAAGTCAGCCCCCCTACGTTTACGCTCCACCAAGTAGGATTAATTTCTTGAATATCCAGAGAGGGATCAATTAAAGAGGCAACCCTGAAACTGAAGGAAATATGGTCGGTACTAAGGAAAGGTTCTGTCCCAGGATCATTCTGGAACGAATTGAAGTTATTCCCAGTGTAAGAATATGTTGTATCAGCTGATGAGATTATTGGAGTCGCAACGGTAGTTACACCTGCAATTATTGCGACAATTAGGCTAGCCTTAAAAAGACGAGATTTCATTCATTTATTCCAGTTAGAATTTATATTTAACAAAGTTGCAAAACTTTTGCAGCAATCAAAAAGCACCTATTAACCAACAACATGCTTCATTCAAAATATATGGCAGATAACCAACAGATTTCTTTTGGCACTTAAATTATATTGTTGAGAATGAAGCATCTTGTAGTTATGATAGAATCATAAAGCAATAAATATACCACTTAGCTCAAATCCACTGTAAAGCCAGGGTACATGCCAATACAGGATCGGTAATTTAAAATGCATGGTTGGTAGTTGTAAAAATATTCGACAGAACATCTTCGAAATATTGTTCCCAAAAGCCATTTTTCAGAAGCTACATGTCCAAAACCCAAATAACCACACAATATGTTGGTAAGTAAAGATTACCGACATTCTAGCTATGTTTTGTATTAATGTATTTTTGAGAAATATCATTGAACCTATTGAGAGGATAGGCGACAAAGTAAATGAAAACTATGGTTCGATTGAAACATGGTTTAGATAGCACGAAATAACAAATCCAAACTTAGATTTTTTGTTGGTACATTTGTTGGTATTTTTGGAAACGAAGAAATCTAGAGCAGCCAATCATGGGGTTTAACAGCCGTTGTTTCATTCCTCTCTGCACCACGAACAAATCTAAAGCAGTCCAAATCAGGCCGTAAACCCAAATAAATACAAGGTTTATGGCCTTTTTTACGTCTGGCTTTTCCAATTTTTAATTTATTCAGCGAAACAATGGGTATCAGTTAATTAAATAGCGCCAGCCTCCGGCAAGCCAAAGGCTGGATTTGATTGGTAGCGCAGTGCCAAGTTGATTAGTTGCGATGTTTGTCGCGATTTAATTCACGACGATCCTGATGACGATCCATTTTATCTGCGTGAAGTTCTTTCCGGTCTTGACGCATATCTTTGCGATCGGCATGGATTTCTTTGTTGTCTTTGCGCAGTTCAGCTCTTTCTTTTTGTGCATCAGCCTTATCGCCAGATTTGACATCCTGCCTTAGTTCTTTGCGGTCTTCATTTCGTTCTTTTATGTCTTTCCTGAGGTCAGTTTTGTCTTTTACCATTTCCTGTTTGTCTTGACGGACATCCTTATTGTCCTTTTGGATAGCAGCACGGTCCAGATTTGCATCTGCAGCATGAACGGGTGCAATGAAAGCAAAACTAACTAAAGCAGTTGCGGCAAAGAAGGATTTTTTTAACATTTTTACTCTCCATATTGGGTTGTCATTCGTAGTTAGCGCCAATTCTCATCGGCTGATCAAATAACGCCTCATGCTGACTTATGTTGACTGATAATATGTAACAAAATGTAAAACATGTAACTGAATATTCATAGCTTTATGGCTAAACTAAAAGCAAAGTGAACCTTGAATTTTAAGATTTCGGTATGTATAAACATGCAATATTTAGCATTTTCAATGCAAGTCATGCTTGCTTTATGTGATGCGCGCGCTATGAATCCAGTTTTCTATTATTGTGAACCTTGTGAATATTGGAAAAGTTGGCAACGCTAGTGTTTGGAATTAGAAAAACCATGGTATTTATAGTATGGTTGGTAAGCAGCTAATTGATCTGGAGGATTTTTTTCATGAAATTTCGGTTTATTTCACCTATATTTCAGCTCTTGGTAGTGATATTTGGCTGGGCTTTCTTTTCGTACGTACAGGCTGATTCGATAACCGGGCGGGTAACCAAAGTGCTGGATGGCGATCAAATCACAATTGTTGACTCTGCGGGCAAGCAATATACAGTTAAAATTATGGGGGTCGATGCGCCTGAACGTTATCAGCCTTTTGGAGACAAGGCCCTGCAAAACTTGTCTGTAATGGTTTTTAATCGGGAAGTGGATGTTGAGAAGCCCATGCTGGATCGAAATGGGCTGCTTCTCGGTAAAGTGATGGTGGCGCCTCACGATTCTCAATGCGCTCAAAATAGTTGCCAGAAAACGGTAGATACTGGATTAGAGCAGATCAAGGCTGGGTTAGCCTGGTGGTTTCGTACAAAGGAGCAGTCTGCAGAGGAGGGGGCGCAATATGGACAAGCTGAATTTGCAGCGAAGATTCATCGAAATGGGTTGTGGTCTGAAACAAACCCGATTCCGCCATGGAAGTGGAAGTATTAAGGATTTGTGAGATGCAGGAATGGGTTGAATGTTTTTGAGAGAAATTAATTAAACTGAATAAACAGAAAGGTAAATGATGAAGAAAGCTGCTTTTGCAGGTTTGCTAGTAACGGCTGTATTGACAGGGTGTGCCACTAATCCCATTACTGGCCGTTCCCAACTGATGCTCGTTTCTGAAGGTGAAGTGATGAATGCTTCAGAGCAGGCATACGTTTCTCAAATAGCTGAGCAACGCAAATTGGGAAAGTTAGAGTCTAATGCGCGAATTCTTTCAAGGGTGCGCGGCATTGCTGATCGAGTCATTGCACAGGCTGTGAAAATCCGCCCCGAAACGGCACGCTGGAATTGGCAGGTCAATGTGATTGATGAGCCAGAAGTGAATGCCTACGCAATGGCAGGCGGAAAGATTGCCGTTTATACAGGTTTGCTTAATCAAATAAACCCGACTGATGATGAATTGGCGCAAGTCTTGGGTCATGAGATTGCTCATGCGCTCGCCGGACATAGCCGCGAGAAGATGTCGATCGCCATGGGTACTGATTTGGCCATAGCTGCCTATGGTGCAACGCAAGCGGCGAGTGATAACACTCAACAGGCACTTGCAGCTGCCGCACTTCTGGCTGTAAGACTTCCAAACAGCAGGTTGATGGAATCAGAAGCGGACAGAATCGGGATCGAGATTGCGGCGAAGGCAGGCTATGATCCCAATGCTGCGGTGTCGCTCTGGACCAAAATGTCACGGAAACAGAATGGCGGTGTGCCGCAATTTTTGAGTACACATCCATCGGATAGTGCTCGCATTAATGCGCTTTCTGATCTGGTGCCAAGAATGATGCCTTATTATCGCGCAGCACGTCATCAATGAAGTGTTTAATCGGATCATTACTTTCAATTCCAATATCGCTTGTGGCCAGGCTGGTATCGCTGGCTACGGGGCGGAAATATGATGAGGTCAATATTCGATATGCTTCCTGGGTGGCGACGAAGCTGAATTTATACTGTTAACGACAGTCAATTTTCATGTGGCCTTGCCATTAGTTTAGCCTTTTCATACCTGTTTGATTTTATTTGGCATATGCTGTTTTGATGCCAGATATAATCATGTTAATCAAACAGTTTACCCTCGTATTTAAATTGCGGCATAATTCAAACTGCTTGTCGTCAGATCGATCTACCCTTTCTCACCGTCGAGTAGGTGTTTATTAAAGACCACAGCTATTTTTGGAGACTCAGCGGCAATGACTAAGGCTAAAATTTTAATTGTTGAAGATGAGGCTTTTTTCGCTCAAAATTTAAAAATTCATCTTGAGCATGTGGGTTATGAGGTGCTGGGAATTGCAATATCCGGAGAGACTGCTGTTGAAAGCGTAGCCGCATCCCGCCCCGATCTGGTGATAATGGATATTGTTCTGGAAGGGAAAATGGATGGCATTGAAGCTGCTCAGCTAATCCGTTCCCGCTTTAACGTCCCGGTTTTATATCTGACGGCTTATGCAGATGAACACCTGTTTCAGCGCGCCAAGATCACAGAACCCTCCGCATATCTTCTCAAACCGTTTAGTGAACGCGAACTGCAACTCACTATAGAGACGGCCTTATACCGGCACCAAATGGAAATTCGCTTGCGTGAAAACGAAGCCCAGTTAGCCGATGAACGGCATCTGCGTGAGGTGGTAGCGCGTGAGCGAGCCGAACAGGCGTTGCTGGAGAGTGAGGATCGTTACCGCAGCATTGTTGAAGCTTCACCAGATGCTATCGGAGTAGTGGCAGACGGAATCGTGGTTCTGGTCAATTCTGCCGCAGTAAAATTGCTGGGGGTTGAAAGCAAAAGTGAAGTGATAGGGACAAAGCCAGAGGATTGGGTTTCTCCTGAATACTATGCGCAAATTAGTCAGCGGATGAGTTCAGTACTTGAAAACCGCATAATTAATCAGCGAATGCCGTACAAATTGATGCGACGTGATGGTACCACTGTTGATATTGAAGCGGTTTCATTTGCCTTTGATTACATGGGGGTATCTTCACTTTTGGTGATGGTGCGCGATGTGAGTGCGCGAAACAAGGCAGAGGAAATGTTGCAGCGTTTCCGCGTTGCGATTGACAGCTCAGCAGATGGTATTTATTTGATTGATCGGCCCTCGATGCGTTTTATAGACTTCAATGAAATTGGTTGTAGCTGCCTGGGATACACGAGGGAGGAGTTGTTTAGCCTGGGGCCGCAGGATATCAAGCCGCTGTTTAGCAAACAGGCCCTGGAAGAATATTTTGATGAGATGTTGCGTAGTGGCTCAACCGGTAATTTTATAGAAACTTTTCACAAGCGCAAAGATCACTCCTTGTTTCCGGTAGAAATCAATGTGAGAGCGATTAAATCGGATAGTGGATCGACTATCGTTGCGATAGCGCGGGATGTGACAAAGCGGCATGAAGCTGAAAAGTTACTGCGTGACAGTGAAGAAAAATTCCGTCAGCTGGCAGAAAATATTCGGGAGGTTTTCTGGGTAAGGGATGATGTGACAGGGCAAATGCTCTATGTGAGCCCAGCTTATGAGACCGTGTGGGGGCGGACTTGTGAAAGTCTCATTGAACGTCCACGCTCCTTTCTTTCTGCGGTTCACCCTGATGACATAGAGCGCGTATCAGACACTTTTGCTTTTCATCGAGTAGAAGGAGGGGCTTATGATCATGAATATCGGATAGTGCGGCCAGACGGTTCGGTACGCTGGATATGGGCGCGCATTTCTCCTGTTCTCGATGCCAATGGCAAGGTCTATCGGACAGTAGGGATGGCAGAGGATATTACACACATCAAGCTGCGCGAGGCGTCATTAGAGGAAAGCGAAGAACGTTTTCGTCAACTGGCGGAGAATATTCAGGATACATTCTGGATACGAGAAGCTGATTTCAATAAGCTGATTTATATTAGTCCCGCCTATGAGACCATATGGGGAAAAAGCCGGGAATCGTTATTTAATGACCCACGGTCTTTTATTGAATCCATCCATCCGGATGACCGTGAGCATGTTCTCGCTGTATTGCAAAAACAACAAACAGACCAGATCTGGTTTAATGAGAAATACCGTTTGGTTCGACCTGATGGCGAAATTCGCTGGGTATGGTCGCGGGCGTTTCCCGTTCGCGATGCCCAGGGAAAAATTTACCGTATGGCCGGAATTGTGTCAGATATTACTGACCGGATAGTGGCTGAAGATGCTTTGCGGGAAAGCGAAGAACGTTTTCGCATGCTGTTTGAGCATGCGCCTGTCGGATTTGCAATTATTGGTAAGGATTACAAGTATATTGAAGTGAATCAGGTGCTAAGTACAATGTTGGGATATAGCCAGGACGAGTTGTTAAACAAAACCTTTGGTGACCTGACCTATCCGGATGATCTTGAGGTTGATCTTGAGTATTGCAGGAAACTGTTCAGCAGCGAAATACCCAGTTATAAGCTTGCAAAACGCTATATCCGGAAAAACGGCGAAGTGTTCTGGATCGACTTGATCGGCACGGTTATTCATAACGAAGCGGGTGAGCCATTATATGCCTTGGCGATTATCAATGACGTGACGGAGCGAAAACAGGAAGAGGCATCACGATTTGCGTTTGAAGTTTCTCAGCGCAATACACTGGTTAGAGAGGTTCATCATCGTATTAAAAACAATTTGCAGGGGGTGGTGGGATTACTGCGGCAGCATGTCGTAGAGCACCCGAATGTGAAAAGAGAACTCGAGGCCGCTATTGCCCGGATCAATTCCATTGCCATGGTGTACGGATTGCAAAGCGAAGATATGCAAGAGCAGGTGAGACTTTGTGACATGGTATGCGGAATTTGCAGTTCAGCCCAGATCATGATGGAAGCGATGATTGAACCGATTGTGGAAGTGGATGTCATCAAACCGGTTAAGATCGCCAAAGAGGAGGCAGTTCCTGTTGCATTGATACTTAATGAGTTGATTCATAATGCGATTAAGCATAGTCGTCCAGGCCAGGATTGCCAGCCCATTCAAGTTTTTATGGGAGGGGACGAAAATAGAGTAACCGTTCGCGTTCAGAACAAGAGCGCTGGCTTGCCTGGCGAGTTTGATTTTTCCACAGGCAGCGGTTTGGGAACTGGGCTTAGTCTGGTGAAGTCACTGCTTCCCCATGAGGGTGCGCAGCTGGATTTTTCCATAGAGGCTGATATGGTGAGCGCGCAATTTGTGCTGACGCCACCCGTGATCGTCAATGAAGCTGGATTTTCAAAAAGCGGTTTGTGCCCTGAATGAGAAGTGCTGGTTTCAAGCATTTATTGATTTTAGTCACTTGGAAATGAGGTTTTAATGCTTAAAATACGTTTGTTGATTGCAGACGATGACCGTTTAGTACTCTATTCGCTTTCCAGTGGATTGCGAGAGGCTGGCTATGAGGTGTTGGAAGCCTCTAATGCTGATGAGGCGATTCAATTGTGCATGAATAACAAGCCCGATTTAGCATTGCTGGATATTCGTATGCCAGGTATGTCTGGCGTTGAACTGGGTAAGTGCATGAGTGATGAATTTGGGGTGCCGTTTTTGTTTCTTTCTGCCTATAGTGACAAAGAAACTGTCAGTCAGGCAACAGCAGTAGGCGCAATTGGCTACTTGGTCAAGCCGCTGGACATAGTACAAATTGTTCCAGCTATTGAAGCAGCGCTGGCACGTGCCACAGAATTCAAAAAGCTCCGGGAATCCAGTGATAACCTTGTTGAAGCGCTTAAAAACAGCCGTGAGACAAGTATAGCCGTTGGACTGGTGATGGAACGTTATGCACTTAAGGAAGTGGCTGCTTTTGAAGCGTTGCGCAGTTATGCGCGCAGCGAGCGTCGTCGGATCACTGACGTGGCGGCAGATGTTCTGGCTGGGGAACATGCGCTTAAAAAACTGCGTGAATATATCAAATCTTAATGGGATTGTTAAAAAAAGATACACACCTCTTCTCTTCTTGATATAGAGGATATATATTGTACTTGTAACGTTAGCAACCCAAACCCTGTTGCTTTGTCCTTAAGGGAAGTATTTGCATGGTAAAAGGGTTGGTCACTTTATTGGTATTTACAAACTGTGTTTGTTTCGGCGTTTTTTTCGTAGCAAGGGTGTGCTCTTACCCCCTGAGTTTTCCAATTGGTAAAATAATCGTTTTCAGGGGTAGCCTCAATAGTTTTTATTGCAAGTCACATCGCAAAACCTTGTTCAAACGAGGTGAAGTGTGATGAAGCATCAGAAACCTGCTCTTGCATCTCATATAGCGCATGATCGCCTGAAACGTTTTTGCCAGTCTCCTGTCAAGATCCTGCTTGCAATTGGTGCCTCAATCTTTGTTGCTGAAACAGTGGTGATGATCGTATTACACCTTTTTCAGTTGTCTCCTGTTCTGGAAACGGTACTGGATGGGGTCATTCTGTTATCGCTACTAGCCCCCATTTTGTATGTTTTTTTGTTTAGACCCTTAATTCAACATATTGAGGAGCATAAACAGATTAATGAGCTGTTGCAGGCTAACGCACTGAATACCGAAGCAATTTTAAATAATGCTTTTGATGGTATTGTGACGATAGATGAAAATGGCATTATCCAAAGTTTCAATTCCGGGGCAGAAAAAATATTTGGATTCACTTCAAAGGAACTCATTGGTCAAAGCGTAAACAGGTTAATGCCGGATGCTTACCGCGGTGCCCATGATCGAAATATCGCTAATTATCTGAGTACTGGAAAAGCAAAGATTATTGGTGTCGGACGAGAATTGCCTGGCCAGCGCAAAAATGGTGAGGTGTTTTCAATGGACCTGGCTTTGACAGAAATGAATCTGATGGGAAAACGTCAATTTGTTGGTACGATTCGCGATATTTCTGAACGAAAGCGCAGCGAGCAAGCGCTCAAACAGGCTTATGATGAGTTGGATAAACGGGTACAAGAACGCACATCAGAACTTACCAAAGTCAATGTTGATCTGGAATTGGAAATCACTGAGCGCAAACGTGCAGAGAAAAAGTTGCAACAATTGGCAACAACAGACGCATTGACGGGAATTACCAACCGCGGCCAGTTTGACGCAATTCTGGAAAAAGAATTGGTCAGAGCGCAACGATACCATACCCCGATTTATCTGATTATGTTTGATATTGATCATTTTAAGCGTGTTAACGACAATTTTGGGCATTTAATAGGCGATTCAGTGCTGGTTCAATTAGCAAAACTGGTATCTGAAAAAATACGGTTGAATGATGTATTTGCAAGATGGGGTGGGGAGGAATTCGTATTGTTGTTAACAGGAGGGGACATGTTGGGGGCGCTACGCCTCGCTGAAAACCTGAGAATGGATATTCAAAGTTTTGTGTTTCCTGAAGTAGGTCGAGTTACTTGTAGTTTTGGAGTGGCCGAATTTGCTGAGGCTGATGCAATCAAAGACTTGGTGAGAAGAGCTGATATGGCACTTTACAAAGCAAAGGCTAATGGCAGAAACCGCGTGGAGGTTGCCTGATAGATTGACTGAATGGAATTTTCCCCCCTGTAGGGTAATGGTTAACACTTTAAATTAATTGCTTAAAGGAAACAATAATGAAAATAAATATGCCTGTTACTCAAAAGGAACAACCTTACCCTCGCGGGAAAATTCTTGTTTCCAAAACGGATACCAAGGGAACGATCACTTATGTTAATGATATATTTATTGAAATTAGCGGTTTTAGTCAGGATGAGCTTGTGGGGCGTAACCACAATATAGTTCGTCATCCTGACATGCCTCAGGAAGCATTCGCTGATCTTTGGAGTACAGTCAAAAAAGGGCGACCTTGGCGCGGGTTAGTTAAAAACCGCTGTAAAAATGGTGATTATTATTGGGTTGAAGCATTGGTCGTGCCGGTGCGTGAAAACAACGAGATCATAGGCTATATGTCGGTAAGAAAAGAACCCGACCGGCAGCAGGTAAATCAAGCTGAAGCGCTATACAAAGCCATTCGTGAAAAGCAAACCAAACTCAAGCGTAAATTTCGCCTGACGCAAGACACGTCCATCAAGTTGCGTATATCGGTGTTCTTGATAACATTTACGCTGCTGTTATTAGTTGCAGGCCTGGCGGGATTGAGTGGCTCAACAAGCGCAGTGGCTACAGTTGTTAGTGTCGGGTCTATACTTGCATGGGGTAGTGCTTTTTTCATGTCCCATAGTATTGTTCGACCATTAAAGCAGGCTGTTCAGTTTTTTGATCAAATTGCCCAAGGCAATCTCAACAATGCAATTCCTGTTGACCGGCTGGATGAAACTGGGCAAGTACTTTCATCTCTGGCTTACACTCAGGCACATCTGCGGGTCATTACTGATGAGATCCGGTTGGCTTCACTTAATATGAAAAAACACAGTGTTATGTTGCAAACTGACATAGAGCAGGTAGCTTCTCACCTGCAGGAACAGCAAGATCGTGTTATAGAAGTAAGTGCTGCAATGGAGGAAGTGACAGTATCAATTTCTGAAGTTGCAAAAAGTGCAGATGAAGCCGCCAGCGCTGCTACAACCTCTCTTTCTACTGTAAAAGGCGGTAGTAAACACATGAACCTGAGCATGGTTTCTACCGGGCGTCTGGTCACCTCTGTTCAAGAATCAAGCAATATTATTGATGAGCTAAGTAAATCCATCCAGAAAGTGGGACTCGTTACGCAGGTGATTAAGGACATTGCTGATCGTACTAATCTGCTTGCACTGAATGCGGCAATCGAAGCTGCAAGAGCTGGCGAACAGGGGCGCGGTTTTGCAGTTGTGGCTGACGAAGTCCGTCAGTTGGCGGAGCGGACAACCATTAGTACCGCCGATATTGCCAGCATTGTTGAAGAAATTCAGGTCGCGACACAATCTGCCGTTGCCTCTATGGATAAAGCTGCACTCGAAGTGGGAGAAGGACGCTCTTTGCTACAGGAAACAAGTGATAGCTTTCTGCAGATTACGGGAAGCAGCGAGCAAGTAAATGAAATAGCTCAGCATATAGCCAGTGCAGCAAACGAGCAATCAACAGCCAGCGAGCAAGTTGCAATTAACATGGAGAAGATGTCATCCCTGATAGAGAAAAACAACGCCAGTATTTCCGGAGTGACAAGAGTGGTGACGGCATTGGCTCAAACAGCAGGCGAGTTACAATCGCTGGTTGCGCATTTTGAGAAGTCACTTGATTAACAGGCATAGAAAATTGTTTGGAATTGCTAATCACTACGTAATGCATGTGGACTGGCGAGGTTTGAAGCCTGTTTGTTCTGAGATTGTTTCATAATGTTCACTTTCAGGAGCGCTAACGATGATTTTGATTTGTACGCATTGCTATTTATCTCCGTCTTCTGGTGATAAATCAGGAAAAATCCCTGCGCAGGAAACGATGGTGGTATGCGATCTCAAACTGGCGGTATTGCCAAAACCAGTTGCCGCAGTCTCCGATGAAACCAGCCAGCGCTGCATCAGTTGCGGCCAAGAGGTGTTTCTGGGCAGGCATCAAAGCACATGGTACAAAAGATAATGTTTTCCGTGAAACGGTATCATCGGTGACAGGGTAAAGAAAAATCGACCCTCGGTAATTTGATAATACGCTATACCCTAAAGGAAGCTGCCATTTTGCCGTTACTGTCTGGTGGATGAATTTTTTAAAAGGAACAGTTATGAGCCTTAAAGATGACATCGAAGATGCAATTCAGGAGCACAACGCATGGAAGGTCAAATTCAGGGATTTTCTCAGTGGCAAGTTGGCACTCGATCTATCTAAGTTGGAAGAAACCAATTGCTGCAAGTTGGGGCATTGGCTAGAGCATAAAGGTGGCAAACTTCTGCAGTCAAAACATTACGCTGAAATTTGTACATTTCATAGTGAGTTTCATCATGCAGCAGCAGAAATTACCCGTAAAATTAAACAAAAGGACTTCGTCGGTGCACGTTGTGACCTATCTTCAGAAGGTGCATTTGCACGGGCAAGCCATAATCTGACAACGCGCCTGCTGAAAGCTGCTATGTTTGTTCCTTCAAATGCCAAACTAAGCGAGCCTCAGGCAGAGGAAGCACAACCAGAAGATCAAATGAATGCTTTGGCAGTGCCTGTTGTGATTGAAAAAAAATTTGATTGAAATTTGAAAATTTTCTGCGTATTCAGCTATATTTGTCGGTACGTTTGGTCTTTCTTTTCGTAGTGCAGGTTCAAGCTCGAGTTGGTAATCAGCTTTGTAGCGGGTGATGACACCATGATCCATTCAGTATTGTAGTAACCGTACCTGTATAACCCCATTCAAGCGGGGTGTATTTTAACTTATTGATTTGGTATTAATTTTTTCATAATTCAAGAGAAATACCATACAGTTGAGTATTGTATTGTTGACTAATTTACTTTAGTATATCTGTATAAGTTATTTATTTATGTATGCAACCTAAACCCCGTTGCTGCTTGTTGAACAGAAAAAAACAAAAAGCTGGTGGGTTTATGCATGAAAGATATTAACGAGGCTGTGGAAGCACTTGCCCGTGAAATGGGGCTAGACCAGGAAGAGATCGCGCAGCGCGAGTCCTTTCTTGAAATTACGCCTGCTGATATTGCGCTTTTAAAGCAAATACATGAACGGCTGGAACAGGAGTCCTATTCCTTCGCCGATTCTTTTTATTCGCATCTTCTTGAATTTCCCCAGCTTCGTACCCTCCTGCCTGATGTTGAAACAATCAATCGTCTCCGGGCTTCCCAGTCTGCCTATTTTAGCAAGTTGACACAGGGTGATTATGGCCCTGAGTATGTGAAGAACCGTTTGCGCGTGGGGCTGGTGCACCAGCGTATAGGGCTTGAACCCAAATGGTATCTGGGTGCCTATCGCAAATATCTTTCAGATTTGATGCCGGTATTGTGGCGGACCTTGGCTGATGAACCTGAAAAGGTGATGCCTACCTATGATGCGTTGCTCAAGATCGTGAGCCTCGATATGGGGCTTGCGCTGGATACCTACTTTCAGGCTGACCGCCAGGTCATTTTGCAGCATCAGAATTACGCTGAGCAGATTATTCGATGCATGCCGTCCGGCATGATCATAGTAGATCATGATCTGAATATTCAGTCGACAAATCGCACATTGAGACGCATGTTAGGTCTTGCGGAAGAAGATATCTATGCAGGTGTGCCCCTTTTTGAAGTGATTCGTAGCCCGCTTCTTGTCAAAAGTGCTGCACAGGTTTTATCAAGCAATATCCATCAACACAATCTGTCGATTACCTTACCTTCTGATTCGGGTAATCGCTATTTTGAGTTCAATATCTCAGGAACCTTGCTTGAGGGGGAGCATGTTTTGCTGTTGATGATGCAGGATGTGACAGAACGAACGCAGTCGCAGAATGCTTTGCAGCGCTTTCGCATGGCACTGGATAGTTCTATTGATGCCATTTATCTGATTGATCGCGATCTAATGCGTTTTATCGATGCAAACGAAACAGCCTGGAATATGCTGGGATATAGTCGTAAAGAACTGCTGGCGCTCGGGCCACTGGATCTTAAGCCGAATATTAGCCAAAGTGAGCTGGAGAGCCGTTTTGATGAAATTATCAAGAGTGATACCAAGACGGGCATTCTTGAAACCATTCACGAACGTAAGAATGGTGACCGCATTTCGGTGGAAATTTACATTCGGGCGCTGAAGTCAGAAGGTAAAGATATTCTGGTGGCAGTAGCTCGCGATATGACGTCGCGCATAGAAGCGGATGCGAGTCTGCGAGAAAGTGAAGAACGTTTTCGTGCAACGTTTAGTCAGGCAGCCATGGGGTTGGCGCATGTTTCCCTTGAAGGGCGATGGTTGCGCGTAAATCAGAAGTTATGCGAGATCACCGGTTATTCTGAAGAAGAATTGCTGGGTTTTACATTTCAAGATGTGACTCATCCAGACGATTTGGATGAAGATCTCGAATTTATCCGTAAAATGCTGGCCGAAGAGATTCATGATTATTCTCTGGAAAAACGCTATATACATAAAAGCGGCGCCTATATCTGGATCAATCTGACAGTTTCGTTGGCACGAAACGCGGATGGGCAGCCCAACTATTTTATTTCGGTAATCGAGGATATTTCGCGGCGTAAGCGGATTGAGGCAGAGTTGGTACATCTGGTAAATCATGATGCATTGACTGGCCTTTCCAATCGAACACTATTGCAGGACCGACTATCACAAGCCATATCCTATGCCGCGCGATCTGAAAAGCAGGTGGCCGTCATGTTTATTGATCTGGATCGCTTCAAGAATATTAATGACAGTCTGGGGCATGACATAGGCGATAAGGTTATTGTAGAAGCCGGCCACAGGCTTTTGTCCACTGTGCGTGATGGTGATACGGTTGCCCGGCTCGGTGGTGATGAGTTTGTGGTTGTATTGACAGATATTGCCAGTGAGCTGGATGTGTCTATGGTTGCCCATAAGGCGCTGGACTCGCTATCTCAGCCCTTGGCAATGAACGGTACTGAGTTTTATCCCACTGCCAGCATAGGCATCAGCCTATTCCCGAGGGATGGCCATAATGCCCAGGTTTTGCTGAAAAATGCCGATACGGCAATGTATAGGGCGAAGGATGCGGGCAGGAATAACTATCAATTTTATGCTCAGGATATGAATGCCCGGGCCATGGACCGTTTGACTCTTGAAAGTGGGTTGCGACGTGCCTTGGAGCGTAAGGAATTTATTTTGTACTACCAGCCTAAAGTAAATCTTGTGAGTGGCGAAATAGAAGGGATGGAAGCCTTGTTACGCTGGCAGCCTCCAGGGCAGAAAATGGTTTCCCCTCTGGATTTTATCCCGATTGCCGAGGAAACCGGGTTGATTGTACCGATCGGAGAGTGGGTGTTGCGAACGGCTTGCGCTCAGTACGCAGCGTGGAAAAATGCCGGAGTGAACGTATGCCGGATTGCGGTTAATCTGTCAGCTCGCCAGTTTATGCAACAGAATCTAGTGGAAGTGGTGTCAAGGGTGTTGCATGAGACAGAGTGTGATGCGGCGGGCCTGGAGCTGGAGATAACCGAAAGTATCATTATGGAAAATCCCGATGCGGCTGTGGAAACTTTGCGAACGCTCAGTAATATGGGCATAAAACTGGCTATTGATGACTTTGGTACTGGTTATTCCAGTTTGAGCTATCTGAAGCGATTCCCCATTGGTTATCTCAAGATTGACCAGTCTTTTGTCAGGGACATTACAACTGATGCCGATGATGCCGCTATTGCTACGGCCGTGATTGCACTGGCCCATAGCATGAAATTACAGGTAATCGCAGAAGGGGTGGAAACTGCGGAACAACTCCAGTTTTTGCGGGATCACAACTGTGACCAGATGCAGGGTTATTTCTTTAGTCCACCGTTGCCAGCTGAGCAGGTTGTCAAACTATTGAAGGAAGGACGTGGGCTATGGTCTTCATAGACAAGAAATTTCAAACATATCAGCCATATTGAATAGGTAATCTATAATCCAAAAGTATCCAGATATATCCCAATTATTAAATATTGTTTTAATAGTCGGTATTCGCGTTTGATGGAATAGGAGTGAGCATTTTTGGAAATTAATTTGTCGGTGGGTAGTTTGGTGTGCCTAAAAATCAGAGTGCGACATGGATAGAGTGCTGCTATTGGTCGATGATGAAGAAAATGTTACCGCATCCCTTGCACGCCTGTTGCGTCGGGATGGTTATCAGATATTGACAGCGACTAGCGGCAAGGTTGCGCTTGGTATATTGGAACAGCACAGGGTTGGGGTGGTAATAACTGACCAGCGCATGCCGGAAATGACGGGAATAGAATTGTTAACGCAAGTGAGGGATCATCATCCCGATACCATTCGTATGGTGTTGAGTGGCTATGCTGATCTTGATTCAGTGAAAGCTGCGGTCAATCAAGGCTCAGTTTATAAGTATCTGACTAAGCCATGGGATGACGAGGTTTTACGCAGCAATGTAACGGAAGCATTTTTACATTATGAATTAGCACAGGAAAGAGAGCGGCTATCCAGAGAAATTCAGGCAGCTAACCAGACTTTGATGCGTATTAATCAAGAAATGGCCGCGCTGGTAAAGGAAAAAGATCAGCGTATTGAGCAGATAGTCCATTTTGACACCATTACCAATCTGCCTAATCGGTTTCTATTTTGCGACAGATTGAAACAGGCACTGGCGCAGGCTGAACGGAACGGAAAACTGGTAGTGGTGATGCTGCTTGATCTGGACCGTTTTAAAAATATAAATGAGTCTCTGGGGCACCCTGTGGGTGACAAGTTGTTGGGTGCAGTGGCGGAAAGACTTGTCAGTTGTATACGAACGGGGGACACGGTTGCCCGGACGGGCGGAGACGATTTTTCATTCGCTTTGATCGGGTTTGGTCATTACCATGAAGCGGGTGAAAAAGCGCAGGAATTTCTGGAATTGCTGTCGGCGCCTTTTCTGATTGAAGGACATGAAATCTTTATTACTTCCAGTATTGGTGTCAGTGTTTCTCCCATGGATGGCAAGGATACGACAACGCTGATCAAAAATGCCGAAACGGCGATGTATCACGCCAAGGAACAGGGCAGGAGCAATTTTCAGTTTTATACCGAACAAATGAATGCCAGTTCGCTACAGCGGCTCTTGCTTGAAGGTGTATTACGCCGGGCGTTGGAGCGAAATGAATTTTTACTTTATTACCAGCCGCAAATCAGTCTGGAAAGCGGCAAAATTATAGGCATGGAAGCTTTGTTACGCTGGCAGCACCCTGAAAAAGGATTGATGGCACCAGCCCAGTTCATTCCAATACTCGAAGAAACCGGTTTGATTGTACCGGTGGGGGAATGGGTGTTACGTGCTGCAGCGACTCAAATCAAACAATGGCAGGCCATGGAATTTCCGAGGCTGCGTGTGGCAGTCAATTTGTCGGCGTTGCAATTCAGGCAGCCGGGGTTGAGCCAGATTATCGCAACAATTCTGGATGAGGTCGGGTTGAACTATGCATCTGGCTGTCTGGAGGTGGAGTTGACCGAAAGCCTGATCATGAAAGATGTTGAAGGCACTATTGCCACCTTGAAGAGCCTGCATGAGATGGGCGTGCAGATTTCCATTGATGACTTTGGAACGGGATATTCCTCCCTGAGTTATTTGAAGCGCTTTCCGATTGATACCTTGAAAATCGACCAGTCATTTGTGCGTGATCTCTCAACCAGTCCGGACGATGCGTCAATTGTCACAGCGATCATTGCTTTGGGTCATAGCCTTAAGTTAAAGGTAATCGCAGAAGGTGTAGAAACAAAAGAGCAATTGGCCTTTTTGCAAGCATCAAAATGTGATGATGTGCAGGGATATCTGTTTAGTAAGCCGTTGCCTGCTGCAGAGATTACCCGCTTGCTGCAGGAAGGCAAGCTATTATACATAAAGGAAGCATGATGGAACGTACATTGCTGTTGGTAGATGATGAAGAGAATATTGCCTCTGCCTTGGTGCGTTTGCTGCGTCGGGATGGCTATCAAATTCTAAGGGCGAGTAGTGGTAAGGAGGGGCTGGAGCTGTTGTCGAAAAACAATGTGGGCGTCATTATTTCAGACCAGCGTATGCCAGAAATGACCGGGGTGGAGTTTTTGAGCAAAGTGAAAGAACTTTATCCGGATACTGTGCGCATTGTGTTAAGTGGCTATACCGATCTGAATTCGGTGACAGATGCCATTAACCGGGGAGCCATCTACAAATTTCTGACTAAACCGTGGGAAGATGAATTGCTGCGGGCAAACGTGGAAGAGGCATTTCGTCGCTATGAGATGAAAATTGAAAATATCCGGCTGACATTGCAATTAAGAGAAGCTAATGAAGCTTTATCCAAGATCAATCATGAACTTGAGCAGCGGGTAGAAGATAAAACCCGTGAAATCGTGCGCAATATGCATATTTTACAGATTTCACAGGATATTCTGGATTTTCTGCCTGTTGCCGTGTTGGGGATTGGGGATGACGGATTAATCGCCATTGCCAACCAAATGGCACATAAGATGTTTGGTGGGAATGGTGAACGGCCCTTGCTGGGAGAGATGGCTAGCGAAATGATACCTGCGGAGTTGTTGGCTAACGCTACAACCAAGGAATGTTTCAAGCAGACCGGCAAAAAACAATTGAGCCTTTCAGGTGGACAAGATGTGAATTACTGGTGCTACTCCATGGGTGAACTTTCTCATGCGAAAGGCGTGGTGTTAGTTATTGATCCTGTTTCATAGGAAGCCAGCTTCTATCAATCTAAAAATCAGTTTTTCCAGGAAGTGATATAAAAATGACAGATGGCATTCAAATGAAGGAAGTGCTTGCAAAATTGCATCAACTTCCCGTAATTCCAGTTGTGATACAGGAAGTGATTAGCAGTTTTAGCGATCCTGATATGGATAGTCATGTACTTGCTCATAAAATTGAACAGGATCAAGGCTTGACTGCAAAAATTCTTCGCGTGGCAAATTCGTCTTTTTACGGGTTACCCAGAAAAATTGGCTCCATGCAGGATGCTGTAGTGGTGATGGGGTTCAACAATATTCGTTCATTGGCATTGTCAGCGGGATTTGTGAAGGCTTTTCCAGCAGGCGAAGAAAGTTTGTTTGATCGACATGCATACTGGAAACGCAGTTTCCGTGTTGCTGCATATGCCAAGGCGCTGGCAAAGCTTCTCAAGCAAGATCAAGGTATGGCATTCACTGCGGGCATGTTTCATGATATCGGGCAACTAGTGCTGGACACTTGTATGCAGGAGCAGTTTTCAAGTGTGCTGGAAAAACAGCATGCATCCGGTGAAGATCTGTTTGAAATTGAGAAGGCGATTCTGGGGTTCGATCATATCGTGATTGGTGCAGAAGTTGCCAAATACTGGAACTTCCCTCAATCAATCGAACACGTCATTCGCTTTTGGCATTTACCCGATCAGAATCCATTCGAACCAGTTACCGGTATTGTGCATGTGGCGGCACTGATTGAAAGCGGTTTAAGTGGTGATGCGTTGGCAAGTAGCGTGTCGGAAGTGTTGCGTGAACGCCTTCGGATTAACTGGGCAGATATAGAGGAGGGTTTGCCTGATACTGATGAGGTCAATGCTGGTGCAAACCTGCTGCTATCTGCATAAAAATTGATAAGGGGTTGGCATGGCTTTTGACCGGATGACGAAACTTTCCTGGATTTATGATTTATATCGTCTTGGGCAGGATGTTGCACTGCGGGAAAATACCGACGCTATTTATCAGCAGATTATTGAACATATTGTTGATGGGTTTGAAGGAAAAAGTGGTTCATTGGCATTGCGTGATGCTAAGGGAGACAATCTTACCATTGTCGCCGGCATTGATTTGCCAGAAGGCGTGGTTGGCAGTTCAGTGAAACTAGGGGGCGGGGTGTTGGGATGGGTAGCACAGGAAGGTAGCCCGTTGCTGCTGAACGGTGATGCTTCAAATGACGTTCGTTTTCAGCGTAATAGAGAAGGTCGTGGTGCAGCCCTAACCTTATCCAACTCTGCCATATGCTGGCCATTAAAAGTTCAGGATCGTGTAATAGGCGCGATAAGTGTTAACCGACCCAATGCCACGCCACCTTTTGCAGAAACTGATATGGAACAGGGAACGGCTTTATTAAATATGGTGAGTCTGGCATTAGCCAACATGCAATTGCATGTTGATCAAAATCGCCGCATTGAAGAATTGAAGCAGGTAAATGCAAAGCTTGCGGAGACGCAAAATCAGTTGCTGCAGTCAGAGAAAATGGCGTCAATTGGTCAATTGGCAGCAGGTGTGGCCCATGAAATAAACAATCCTATAGGTTATGTTTACTCCAACCTGAGTACCTTGGAAAAGTACGTGCAGGACGTGTTCAGTATGGTAGATGCTTATGAACAATCAGAAAGCGCAATTACTGATACGAATGTACGAGCACAATTACAGGCGAAAAGAAAAAAGCTGGATATGGCATTTTTAAAAGAGGATTTGCGGGAGTTAATGGGAGAGTCGAAAGATGGAATTACGCGCGTCAAGCAAATTGTCCAGAATTTAAAAGATTTCTCACATGTGGATACCTCGGATGAATGGCACTTTTCTGATCTGATTAAAGGGATTGATAGTACCTTGAATATTGTCAATAACGAGATCAAATACAAAGCCAAAGTAATCAAGGAATATGGCGATATTCCTGAAGTGGAATGCCTTTCTTCACAGCTTAATCAGGTCTTTATGAACTTGCTTGTGAATGCAGCTCATGCAATCGAAGAAAAAGGCGAAATAGCCATCCGTACCGGAAAACAGGGGGAAGAAGTATGGGTGGAAATTGCTGACTCAGGTAAAGGCATTGCCCCTGGTAATCTGAAACGGATATTTGACCCATTTTTTACAACTAAACCAGTGGGTAAAGGAACCGGCCTGGGGTTGTCTTTATCCTACGGCATTATTCAGAAACATCATGGGCGGATAGAAGTTCAAAGCGAAGAAGGGAAGGGGACTGCGTTTAAAGTGTGGTTGCCAATCAGGCACGTGGAAACCCATGCAAGTCCAAATTAGTTCAAGCAGGTAAATGGTAAGAATGCTGAAAAAAATTATATTGATTGTTGAAGATGAACCATTTGTGGCTGGTTATTTGCGGGTTACCCTCGGGGATTTGGGATATGCAGTGGCCGGGGTTGTTGATACAGGTGAAGAAGCAGTCCGCATAGCTATTGAACAAAGCCTTGATCTGGTTTTAATGGATGTGGTGCTGGCAGGTGAGATGGATGGTATTGCTGCCGCGGAACTGATTCATCATCATTCGGATATTCCCATCATTTTTCTGACAGCACATTCCGATGAAGGCTTCTTGAAACGGGCAAAGATTACACAGCCGTTTGCCTATCTCATGAAACCGCTTAAGGAAAGTGAGTTGCGTTTGACAATAGAGCTCGCTTTGCAACGGCATGAAATGGATAGCAGGCTGAAAACGCGAGAGAAATTGTTGCAGGGTATTCTCGATTCACTTACCGAGCATATTGCAGTGCTGGATATTCAGGGCTACATCACCATGGTCAATGCAGCATGGGTTCGGTTTGCCTCTAATAACGGAACTGACTTAAAGCGTACAGGAATTGGTACCAATTATCTGGAAATTTGCCGATCGGCATCAGGTCATTCCTGCGAAGGGGGGCAGCAGGCCAGTGAAGGTATAGCCGGAGTGCTGGACGGCTCACTTCCCCAATTTTTTCTTGAATATCCTTGTCACTCACCAGACAAAAAACGCTGGTTCATGATGAATGTTACGCCGCTGGAAGGGGGTAAAGGCGGGGCAGTTGTTTCTCACACAAATATTACTGAACGCAAACTGGTGGAAGTGGAGTTGCAACTGGCTCATGTTCAATTGCAGCAGGCTCATCGCCAGCTTGCACATACTCAGAGCCAGTTGATGCAATCGGAGAAGCTGGCATCAGTTGGTCAACTCGCGGCGGGTGTCTCTCATGAAATTAACAATCCGATCGGTTATGTATACGGCAATATCGGGACGTTTGAGCAGTATATCAAGGATGTCTTTCAGATTCTGGATGCGTATGGAGAGGCAGAAACGAGTATTTCAGACGAAGAAGTGATTGATCGTTTAGAGGCATTAAAAGCAAGGCTGGATATTCCTTTTCTGCGAATTGATCTCCAAAATCTGATCAAGGAATCAAAAGAAGGTATTGGAAGAGTCAAAACGATTGTGCAAAACCTGAAGGATTTTTCCGATCCGGATGCCATGGAACGTTGGCAATGGGTTGATTTGAATAAAGGTCTGGACAGTACACTCACCCTTTTGCGTAGAGAATTGCAAGGCAAGGCTGAAATCAAGAAGGAATATGGACAAATTCCAGAAGTGGAATGTCTGCCTTCCCAGATCAATCAGGTATTCATGAATTTATTGATGAATGCAATACAGGCAATTGAGAAGGAGGGCGCCATATCAATAGGGACGGGAGTTGAGGGCGGGGAAGTGTGGGTATCCATTTCAGATACGGGTAAAGGAGTAATGCCGGAGCACCTTAATAGAGTGTTTGAGCCATTTTTCACTACGAAGCAAGAAGGGCAGGGAAGGGGGTTAGGGTTGTCCATGTCTTACGGTATTGTCAAGAAGCATCATGGCAGTATTGAAGTACAAAGCGAGGTGAATAAAGGTACAACTTTTACAATATGGCTACCGGTGAAACATGTCTAATCTGAGTGTAGCATTTCAATATGGTTTGGCAGGTTGGGGTGAATGAATAACATGACTAATAAAATGGCGGAGCATATTCATTCAATTAAGACAAGCAAAAAACAGTCATTAAAAGTAATTGGTGTAGGTTTTGCCATAGTGATGTTACTTATGATCTTTTTGGTGATATTCAGCCTGTCACGTTTGCATATTAACAATCAACAATTGGAGAAAATTGTAACAGGCCACAATGTAAAAGCAGCTTTTGCATACAAAATGCAGTTTATTGCCCGAGAAAGAATTATTTTACTACAGGCAATTATCAATACAGTTGATGTCTTTGATCGTGATGTACTGATTGAGCGTTTTCACGCGTTAGCGCCTAAATTCCTGGAAGCGATGAATGCAGAGTTAAAACAGGATATGGTTGAGGAGGAAAAAGCTTTAATTGATTTGCAACGTAAGCATATGTCTACTGCAGCACCAATTCAGGAAGAAGTGCTGCTTCTAGCGTTAGATGGTGAAACGGATAAATCAGTCAGTTTGTTGTTGAATAAGGCTGTCCCGGCACAGGATAAGACTTTGGATGTGTTAGGGCAGTTTATAAATTTACAATTTGAACAAGCCAGTCAGGTTGCTGCGTCAGCAAAACAGAGTTACCAGGACGCTGTGTATTTATTGACGGTTAGTGGGCTAGTGGCACTTGTCTTAAGTATTTTTATTGCGCTTTTTGTCAATCGAAAAATGTCAGGCTTGATGACGAGTCTACGAGGAAAAGAACAGGAAGCGCGTATATTGCTGGATAATATTCCTGATCTAGTGTGGCTTAAAGATTGCGAATCACATTACGTGTGGGCCAATCCTCAATTCGAGCTGGCTTCAGCTTTAGAGCCTGGGAAAGTAACCGGATTGTCAGACAGGGAAGTGTGGCAGGCGAGCGAAGCTGTGCTTTGCCAAAGTGATGATCGCAAAGCAATGGAAAGCCATACGACTATCCAAAGTGAGTATGCTCTGACAAATCATGCCGGCAAGAGCCGGCAATTTGCTACATCCCGTACGCCGATTTATGACGAAGCAGGGCAATGCAAGGGTGTGCTTGGCGTCGCTTATGACATCACTGAGCGCAATCAGTTGATCGAGAAAATCCGCGATGCTGGTATTGAATTGCAGTTCCAGAAAACTGCGCTTGATCAACATGCGATTGTCAGTATCGCGGATGTTCGTGGCAATATTATTTATGTGAATGATAAATTTTGCGAGATCAGTAAATACGGGCGGGATGAATTGCTGGGTAAAAACCATCGCGTACTGAAGTCCGGTTTTCATCCACCAGCGTTTTTTCATGAAATGTGGGCGACTATTACAGAAGGGCATACCTGGCAGGGAGAAGTGTGTAATCGTGCAAAGGGTGATGGATTGTACTGGGTCAAGACGACCATTGTGCCTTTTTTGGATGAGAATGGTTTGCCACTGCGCTATGTCTCTATTAGGACAGATATTACACAAGTCAAGGCAGCAGAACAGTTGCTCCAGCGTAGTCAGGAGGAATTGGAAAAAGTGGTGCAGGAACGCACCAGTGAATTGATGGAGGCCAAACATGCGCTGGAGGCAGATGTGCAGGTGCGCCAACAGACAGAAGCGGCGTTGAGCGAGCAGCTGCATTTTACCCGGGAGTTGATGGAGGTGCTGCCAAACCCTTTGTTTTACAAGGGGGTAGATGGTATTTACATTGGTGTGAATAAGGCATGGGAGACATTTTTTGGTCGCAATCGCCTGGATGTCATTGGGAAAACGGTATCTGATCTTTATGCGGTGCAGCCTGAAGTGGCGCAAAAACACCTGGAAATGGATCGGCAGTTGTTTGAGCATGAGGGCAGCCAGTCATATGAAATATCAATGGAAGGACCTGATGGCAATATTCGTCATGCAGTTTACTACAAGGCGACTTATACAAAATTCGATGGTGGTTTGGCCGGTCTGGTTGGCACAATCGTGGATGTTTCGGAGAGAAAGATAGCCGAAGCAAATATTCGACAACGCAACTTGGAACTGAATGAACTGAATCAGAAGCTACAGGAAACGCAAAACCAATTGCTGCAATCGGAAAAAATGGCGTCAGTAGGTCAATTGGCGGCAGGCGTGGCCCATGAGATCAATAACCCGATCGGTTATGTCTATTCCAATCTGGGTACGCTCGATAAGTATGTGAAAGATATGTTTAGTATGCTTGAAGTCTATGAGCAAGTAGAACCCGGGATTGCAGATGCAGAAGCATTGGCTCGGCTCCAGATAGCTAAGCAGAAGTATGAATTGGAGTTTTTGAAACAAGATGTTTCGGAATTAATGAATGAATCAAAAGATGGCATTTCACGTGTTAAAAAGATTGTGCAGGATTTGAAAGATTTTTCTCATGTTGATGTTTCTGAAGAGTGGCATTGGGCTGATTTGATCAAGGGAATTAACAGTACGCTTAATATTGTCAGTAACGAAATCAAATATAAGGCCGAAGTGATCAAGGAATACAGCGATATTCCGGAAGTGGAGTGTTTGTCTTCCCAGGTTAATCAGGTATTCATGAATCTGTTGGTGAATGCGGCCCATGCAATCGAAGAGCGCGGTGTTATCACCATTCGCACTGGGATGCAGGGAGATGAAGTATGGGTAGAAATTTCAGATACGGGTAAAGGGATCGCACCAGAGAATCTGAAAAGAATATTTGATCCTTTTTTTACAACCAAGCCAATTGGAAAAGGGACAGGATTAGGGCTATCTCTCTCTTATGGAATAATTCAGAAACATCATGGGAGGATAGAGGTGCAAAGTGAAGTAGACAAAGGAACAACCTTTAGAGTATGTTTGCCGTTAAGCCGTCAGGATTTTGACGACCAAGGCAATACTCATACAGGCCAATTGTCGACTCATTAAAAGTAATGATAAATCATATCTGAGCGCGGAGGCCTGATCTTATCCAAGGAGCGCATTTGTAATGGCGAACACCCCTCATGTTCATCCATTAATAACGGCTATTGATGTTATTGATGATTTTCAACAGTTTATTTCGTTGCCACCAGATGCGGATGCAGATGCGCAAATAATAGCTCAGGGAATTAACCGTTTGCTGGAGCGGCTTTCAGTAAAATATAGCTTGAGCAGTAAAGAATCCGACAGCTTGGCAGCGGCCAGTATTCGAATGGTAGTCATGGCAGATGTACATGATCGATTGAATCAAGCTGATAAACACGTAAAAACAGCCAGTGACTTAAAAACCTTTTTTGAAGAAGTGGTGATTGATTTAAAAGAAGCAACGAGTGCACAAGTAGGGCTATATGTATCACTTGATGGCGGGGGAAATCTAAGGAATCTGTTGGCACCAGGTTTAGATGTCGAGACTGTCAAGTTGCTGAAAAGAAATAGAGATTTTCATAAATTACTGGTTACAGCGTTTACAGGAAAAGAAGTTGTTCATCAATCCGGGTTTAGCGGGGAAGGCATCCCTCCTGTGCTAGCAAGTCCTATGCTTGTTGCGCCAGTCATTGTGCATGGCAAGACGATAGGGATATTTCTCATGCTCGAAAGAGAGGGAGAAGGCGTATTTAGCCGTGATGATTTGACCATGCTTGATCAGCTGTTACCCGATGTCACGCGAGTGCTGGAACGAATTGACCTTATGCGGGCACTGGAGCAAAGCAACAAATCTTTACATGCAGAGCAATTAAAGCAGCAGGTACTTATTGAGCAATTAGAATCGGCCCAGAGTCAGTTGTTGCAATCTGAAAAAATGGCATCAGTCGGACAACTGGCAGCAGGTGTTGCCCACGAGATCAATAATCCGATTGGTTTTGTCTATTCCAATATGGGTACATTGGAAAAATATCTGGAAGATTTGTTCGCAATGGTGGATAGCTATGAGTTGGCAGAAAGTTCTATCGCTGATGGGGATGTGCTGGCGCGTTTGCAACTTGCCAAACAAAAACTGGATTTGAAGTTTTTGAAGGAAGACCTGCCCGCTTTAATGGGCGAATCAAAAGATGGTATTACGCGTGTAAAGAAAATAGTGCAGGATTTGAAGGATTTCTCACATGCGGATGTAGAAGAGAAATGGGATTTTGCGGATTTGGAGAAGGGAATTGACACCACGCTGAATATTGTAAATAACGAGATTAAATATAAGGCAGATGTGGTCAAGGAGTATGGCAGCATTGCTGAAGTAAACTGCTTGTCTTCTCAGCTTAATCAGGTATTCATGAATTTGTTGGTGAATGCAGCGCATGCCATAGAAGAGCGTGGCACAATCACCATTCGAACCGGGAAGCAGGGTGAAGAAGTTTGGGTGGAAGTAGCCGATACCGGCAAGGGTATTGCACCCGAAAATATCAAGCGGATATTTGACCCATTTTTTACAACCAAGCCCATTGGAAAAGGAACGGGATTGGGGTTGTCCATGGCATATGGCATTATTCAGAAACACCACGGCAGAATTGAAGTGCACAGTGAAGTAGGTAAAGGCACTACATTCAGAGTATGCCTGCCTCAGAATCATCAGAGCTGATAAAAGTCTGATGCAGAAGCATGGGAGTTGAATAGATTTTTAGTAAATATTTTAAATATCAATTTGATAGCGGAATTTTTGGATGAAGCAAGTTGAAAGATGGATGGAAAAATGAGCGAGATGCAAGCAACATCAACGCCGCAAGCTGAGCCAGCCGCACCTTCAACATTATTGTTTGTTGATGATGAGGCCAATATTCTTTCTTCACTTAAGAGGCTATTTCGCCCTTTCGGCTACCGTATATTTACAGCAGAGAGCGGGGCGGAGGGACTGGAAATCATGGAACGGGATTCCGTGGATCTGGTTGTATCCGACATGCGCATGCCTGAAATGAATGGTGCACAATTTCTTGAGAAAGTCAGAGAAAAATGGCCCGATACTGTCAGAATATTGCTGACAGGTTATGCAGAAATGGAAGCAACGATTGACGCGATTAACAAGGGGCAGATTTATCGTTATATATCGAAACCCTGGGAAGATAATGACATTACCCTGACTGTTAAACAGGCGCTTGAACGGAAACAGTTGGAACGCGAAAAAGAGCGTCTGGAAGCTTTGACGCAAAAGCAATTTGAAGAATTGAAAGAATTTAACGCCACGCTTGAAAGTAAGGTTAAATCGCGTACCGAAGAAGTGCGTCAAACGATGGGCTTCCTGGAGGTCGCCAATGATAATCTTAAAAAGAGTTTTATTACTACCGTCAGAGTATTTGCCAACCTGATCGAGATGCGAGAAGGAAAGCTGACTGGTCACTCCCGCCGTGTTGCCGATCTTTCCAAAGCGATCGCCCAGCAGATGGGTATAAAAGGTTCAGAATTGCAGGATATTTTTCTTGCGGGTCTGTTGCACGATGTGGGAAAAATTGGATTGCCGGACCGCCTGCTTGAAAAACCCTTTTCAGGTTTAACCGCCGAAGAAAGGGCGGAGGTAGTCAAGCATCCAGCAAAAGGACAGGCAGCGTTGATGGCTTTGGAGCAACTGCAAGGTGCAGCAAAACTGATTCGAAGTCACCGTGAACGTGTTGACGGGATGGGATTTCCAGAAAAGCTAATAGGCGATGCTATACCGCTTGGTGCTCGTATTATCGCAGTAGCAACGGATTACGATGCTGTACAGACTGGTTCCCTGCTTAGTAAAGTCATGAGCCCCGCTGAAGCGACCAGTTATATCCTGGAGGGGAATGGCAAACGTTACGATTCTGCAGTGGTTAAGGCATTCATTAAAGTGACCGACACAAGTGGAGCAACTCAGCCAATACCAGAACTTCCAGTAAAAACCGATCAATTGCAGCCTGGTATGAAGCTTTCCCGGGATCTGCTTAGTAAGGATGGCGGATTGTTGCTTTCTAAAGATCATGTGATAGACGATAACCTGATTGCACAAATCCGGAATTTTGAAGTATTGGAAGACAGGCTGCTTACCATTTATATTTACGCAAAAAAAGGAAGCTGACATGTACCGTATCATGCTGGTGGATGACGAAGAAAATATTTTGAATGCTTTGAGACGTGTATTAGTCAGTGATTTTGACCATGAAGGTCAAAACTACCAATTAACTGTTGAAACATTTAGCTTGCCAAAAGATGCACTAAAACGTGCAGAAGAAATAGCTTTTGATCTGGTGATCTCTGATTTTCGAATGCCAGTTATGAATGGTGTGGAATTTTTGAAGGCATTTAGAAAAATTCAGCCAAACTCTTCTCGCATGATTTTAAGTGGATACACTGATCTGGATGGTTTGCTTGGGGCTATTAACGAAGCGCAAATTTACCGCTTTATCAATAAACCCTGGAATGACTTCGATTTGAAGTCAGCCATTGCCCAGGCGTTAACTTATCGCGGCTTAATAATGGAGAATGAGCGGTTGGCAGATCTGGTGCGTGTGCAGCAGGGGCAGCTCAGCAAGCAGGAAATGGCGTTAAAGCAACTTGAGGCAGAAAGTCCGGGTATCACTAAAGTGAATTGGGGGCCTGATGGTTCCGTGATGCTGGATGAAGAAGATATGTAATCTATAAAATTTCCATTCGCTGGTGAGATTATTTTGCAAATAATATAAGGTCTACACTTTAAAGATGGCAGAATTTGACGAAATTAATCGCAAAATCACCATTAAGCTGGTTTATTATGGCCCGGCTATGAGTGGCAAGACTACTAATGTCATGCAATTGCATGACATGCTGGCACCCGATTTGAAGGGTGAAATCATGACTCTGGAAACTCAAAATGATCGAACATTGTTTTTCGATTTGCTTCCTTTGGGTTTTCGCACGCAATCCGGTTGGTTAATCAAGTTCAAGTTATATACAGTGCCGGGGCAAGTAGTACATGATGCAACGCGCAAGGCGGTGCTTTCACGGGCAGATGGTGTTGTATTTGTGGCCGATTCCCAGCGTTCGCAAGGCATCAATAATTCCGAGTCATTTCAGAATCTGGAAGATAATGCACGTCGTGTAGGTCTTGATTTTGATGTTCTGCCATTAGTCGTACAGTTTAATAAGCGTGATCTGCCCCACATTCTTTCCGAAACAGAGATTCAGGACCGTTGGTCGGCAGCGCCATGGCCTCTGGTGTTCGCCTCAGCCCTAGTGGGTACTGGCGTGAAAGAATCATTTATCAAGCTGTTGGAAGCGGTTTATCCAGCACTGAATAAGGCATTTTCATTGCAAGAAACGCACCAGATTGGAATGTCTGCATTTATTCGTGCTGTTGTAGGAGAGCCGGATGGAAATCCCGGTTAGAGGATACGACAGCGAATTAAGTTTGCGTGATCTGCTGTCTGGTATTTCAGAGGATAGGCTGGGCGCTGTGATGTCTGTGTTACTCGATTCAAAGTTCCGCGTAGTTGCTGAAAATGGAGATCTGATTGCAGGAGAGACAATCGCCTTTAACGAGGCAAGCAACCGAATTTCACTCAGCTATGATCTTGAATCCGTTGGTTATCTGGAAACGATTTCTACAGAAAAGATTGATGAAGCCAAACTGCGGGCCGCAGTCAACTTGCTTCAGTTGTTGATGAAATCCGGTGCACGTTATTTTATGGCCTCTGAAATGCATATTGAGGTTGTGAAGTCAGATTATGAAGAACTTCAGCGTAAGCACGCGGCACTATTGGAATCGGAATCCCGTTATAAGGCTCTGGCGGAACAGTTGGATGAGCGGGTAAAGGAACAGGTTAAGATGATTGATTCAGCTCAACGCCAGTTATACCAAGCTGAAAAAATGGCTTCAATCGGCCAACTGGCTGCGGGTGTCGCCCATGAAATTAATAATCCTATTGGATTTATTAAAAGTAATCTGAGTGCTGCACAGTCTTACGTAAAAAAATGCCGCTCCATGGCAGACCTGGTGAAGTCAGAGGGGGGAGAGAAGCTTGTTAATGCATGGAAAACCGCTGATCTGGACTTTGTGCTTAATGACTTTGATGCATTGTTGCAGGAGAGCATATCGGGTTCGGATCGGGTGGCACGTATTGTAGCGGATCTTAAAGGATTTTCTAATGTAGACCAGGCCGAAGAAGAAAGCGTTAACCTTAATGACAATATACGATCAGTGTGTAATGTAGCTGCAAATCAGATCAGCAGCCAGGCTGAAATTGTTTTGGAACTTGGTGAATTGCCGATGTTGCGTTGTTTCCCGGGACAGTTAAATCAGGTGTTTTTGAATTTGCTGCTCAATGCAGCTCAGGCCATGAAAACTCGTGGTGAAATACGGATTAAAACCAACTTTTCGAATGGAAAGATCGGCATTCAGATAGCCGATACGGGAAGTGGTATTCCGGCAGAGGCATTACCGCGAATATTCGACCCTTTTTTCACTACTCGGGATGTGGGGCAGGGTACTGGCTTAGGGCTGACAGTCAGCAGGGATGTAATAATGGCCCATGGTGGTTTTTTGGAAGTGGCAAGTGAGATAGGCGTGGGAACAACGGTTACGATTTATTTGCCTGTAGTGGAATAATGATCTTGTTTTTTCCGTTCAGGTTATTAAGAAGGGTAGCTTAAGTTGCGTGCTGAACCATAGTAGCGTAAACATAATGTATAAAACTTTGTGCAGGAAACTGAATGACTCGTTACGCATCCTTATTTACAGGTAGTGCGCCTGATAAAGATCAAGAACATGAATTGCCTAAATCAGCAGGTTACCGGATTCTTTTGGTCGATGATGAGCCAAATGTGCTAAAAGCATTGCAGCGGGTTTTTCGCCAGGAAAATTATACGGTCGTTACTGCTCCAAATGGTTTGGAAGCGCTTGAACTGCTAAGTAAAGAACCGTTTCAACTCATGATCTCCGATTATATGATGCCGGTCATGAATGGCGCAGATTTGCTGAAACAGGCCAAAGCGTTGCATCCGGACATGATACGAATTATGTTGACCGGCCATGCGGACACTGGAGCGGTGATGGGTGCCATCAATGAAGGTGCCGTGTATAAATTCATTCTGAAACCCTGGAATGATGATGATCTTCGCATCACAGTCGGATTGGCATTGGAACAGTACGATCTGATTCAGAAAAACAAAGCACTGCAGAAAGACAACGCGCAGAAATCAAATGAAATTTCTGCGCTTTCCAAACTGACTGTTACCAATCGCAGTCAGCTCGCCATCATGCTCAATAAACGCAATTTGCTGAATAGTCAGCAGGTCCAGGAACTGTATCGGTTGCAGCAGCAACGGAAGGAACCCATGATCAAGCTGCTGCTAGAGCATGATTGGGTATCAGAAAAAACCATCCGCGATATTTTGCGCAAGGATTTGCTGGTTGAGGAAGTTTCTCTTGCCGAATTTCAGGTGGATCCTACCGTGGCTTCCCTTGTGCCTCACAGTTTTTGTGAACGGCAACTGGTCGTGCCGCTCAGACTGGAGGGAAAACGTTTGCTGCTGGCAGTAGCAGACCCTATGGATACCGGACTGATTGATGACTTACGCTTTGTTTCCGGACTGGAAATCCAGCCTGTGATGGCTAATGTGGCCGCTATCAAGAGCAAGCTCGCAGAGGTGTACGGTGCAGAAGAAATAGATTTTAAAGAACTGGAAACGTTGGTTTCCAGCCCTGATCCCTATGAAGGAATTGAAGTTGTCATAGAGGAAGAAGATAACGCATCACTCGATGAATTGCTGCGCGGCACCGATGAACCACCTGCAATCCGCTTGTTAAATGCGGTTATGCTGGAAGCGATCCGTTTGGGCGCTAGTGATATTCATATTCAGCCTCGCACCAAGAGTGTCGTAGTACGTTATCGAATAGACGGGGTGCTGGTGGACAAAATTAATATTCCACATCATTTGCACCAGTCACTGGTTTCACGGCTTAAAGTCATGTCGGAGCTGGATATCAGCGAGCGGCGCAGACCGCAAGATGGTCGTATCACGGTTAAAACCCCAATGCGTATAGTGGATTTGCGTATCTCAACGCTACCGACTATCAATGGCGAAAAGGTTGTAATGCGTATTCTTGATCGCAATTCAGCCATTGTTGGCCTGGAGGGGTTAGGGTTTTCCAAGTCGGACTTGGTGAAGGTCCTGAATATGGTTGATAAACCCCAGGGATTGATTCTTACAACCGGCCCCACTGGAAGTGGTAAAACCACCACGCTTTATG
The DNA here is from genome assembly GCF_004346685.1 of Sulfurirhabdus autotrophica. Lineage (NCBI taxonomy): Bacteria > Pseudomonadati > Pseudomonadota > Betaproteobacteria > Nitrosomonadales > Sulfuricellaceae > Sulfurirhabdus > Sulfurirhabdus autotrophica. The sequence goes on along the minus strand of NZ_SMCO01000002.1, from coordinate 192,416 downwards.
CCTTGTTGCAGCACAATGCATCGCCGACTAAAAATTATGTCACCATCGAAGATCCGGTGGAATATTATATGGATCAAGCTGGTCAAGTGCTGATCAAAGAGAAGATCGGGTTGACCTTTCCTGTTGTTTTACGCTCTATCCTGCGGCAGGATCCAGACGTAATTCTGTTGGGAGAAATCCGTGATTATGAGACTGGCGAAGTGGCATTTCATGCTGCCCTTACTGGTCACCTGGTATTTTCCACGCTGCACACCAATTCGGCCGTTGCAACTATTTCACGCCTGTTTGACTTGGGCCTGAAACCCTATGTAGTGGCGACTGCTTTGGAAGGCGTGATTGCACAAAGGCTGGTCCGGAAAATCTGCGATCATTGTCGCGTACCTGATTTACCAGATCAAGCGCTTATGGCACGCCTTGGGCCATTATTCAGGCAGGAAAGCGTCACTGCTTCCAAGGGGAAAGGTTGTGGGCATTGTAACGGCAGTGGTTATAAAGGCAGAATAGGTTTATATGAAGTGCTGGTGCCCAATGACGAAATGCGCCATCTCATTGCAAGTGGTGCGACAATCCTGGAAATAAACAACCTTGCGCGAAAGTTAGGTACCTCTACGTTAATTGAAGACGGTTTTAATAAGGTAAATCAAGGTTTGACGACATTGGAAGAATTATTGCGGGTTTTAGGGCCGCAATAGCACTTCCAATGTGCTGGAAAAATAGGCTAACACATGTTTATTGAGTATTTACCAAGTATTATAGGGTGACCCGTCCCGACTGTTTCCCGGCGCTCCGCTCTGGATATCATATACCCCCCCTTTTTCGGCATCCTCTGGCGGAATGACAACCCAAGTGGCTTCGCTTTCCGTGATCGGGTCAGGCGGGATTTTACGGATATATTTTTTGCTGACGAGATCCTCTAGTGAGTCAGGGTACTTTCCTTTATCTCCATAGTATTTGTCTATCGCATCACGCATGATGTTTAGATCTTCCTTCAAAATGGCTTCTTTGGATTTTTCCAGGCTATGGAAGTAGCGGGGTACAGCAATACTGAGCAAAGTAGCGATGATGGCCATCACGACCAGCAGCTCAATCAAGGTAAAAGCATTGTGTTTAGATTTTTTTGGCATGGTTACCATTCCCTGTATGCAATGCCGTTTAATCCAGTGCCACTCGATAGTGAATAGACATCATAAATATCTTCGCCTTCCTGGGGAGCATCAGGAGGGCTTTTGTAACTGCGCTTGCCCCAGGTTTCTGACGCCGTTGCATTCGGGTTTTTGGATAAGGGGTCCCGTGGAATTCGTCTCAAAAAATAGATCATTTCCTTATTGGCGCTTTTTGCGTCGACTACACCTTCAACTAATGTCTCCAGTGATTTTGGATAACCTGATTCATCAGCCGCTTTTATAATACGTTTGTCATCTACCGCTTGCTTGTAGGCATCGATGGCATCACGAATTTGTCTCAGGGATGCCTGTAATTCCTGTTCTTTGCTCCGCTGTACAGTTAATGATGTTAACGGCAGTGCAACCGTTGCGAGTATGGCAACAATCGCAATGGTGATCACCAGTTCAATAAGCGTGAATCCTTTTTTTTGGGACGATAACAGCATAAGGCTTTCAGGGCACTATCATTAATGGGCGCGGAGGCGTGGCGCTGCTTTTTACAGGATTCCCTGTCATGTCAGCCACTTCCGGATTGGAAATGCTGAGTGACGTAGGCCCAGTTTTTCCGGGTAATGGCCGCATGTAAATGATGGCAAGGTTTCCACTACCATTTACGGGTGCTTCGCGATCAAAATTGAGTCGTAAGTAGCCAGAACCTTCTCCAGTGTGCGTGAAGTCGGTTGGTTGACCATCCTGTTCCAGGAAATTGCCTGCCTGAACTTTAGTGACTTCCAGTTTTGCCGGGTCATAGACCACCTCAAAGGAAGTTTGTTTAACGTTATTAAATGCAGCCGCACTGACGTTTACGACAAATTCCTTCCCAATATTAGCCTGTGGAGGGGCAATCAATCCGAGTTGAACCGGTATGCCAGTAGTTGCTTGATTCGCAGCGGGATTTGTTGTAGATACACCTTTTGGCGGGCTGGAAAGACTGATAACAGGCTGGCCAGAAGGGGCCTTGTCAGTTTTGGGTGTGGCGGTGCCCAGGAAAAGAGGCGCTGCGCCAATGCTGGTTTCTGTGCCTGAAGTAAATTCAGTAATATCTGAGTCAGGTCGTACCAGATTGCGTACGATATGCGGGGTGATCAGCAATATAATTTCGGTTTTGGAATGCTCGTCACGATGACTTGAAAACAAATGCCCGAACAAAGGCAGATCACCTAAACCCGGTATCTTGCTTGCACTGGCACGATCTTCATCGTTAATGAGCCCTGCGAGTGCCTGGGTTTCACCATCTTTCAATCTGAGATTGGTTACGGCATTACGAGTTCCGACCTGATAGGTCAGCGTGCCTGTGCTGCTCTTGATCTCGCGCACGATATTACTGACTTCCAGTCCGACTTTAATGCCTACTTCGTTTTCAAGGAAAATGTTAGGTTCTACATCCAGTTTCAGTCCAATATCCAGATAGCTCACAGATTCAGAGATTCCCACATTGGCGGTGCTGGTGGTGGTGATGACGGGCACTTTGTCACCAATATGAATTTTGGCTTTTTCACGATTTTTTACGCGAATGCGTGGGTTCGCCAAAATGTTTGTGTCGCTGTCTTCTTTTCTGAGATTGAGCACAGGGCTGGATATTCCGATTTTACCGGCGTTCAGTGTTTTCAGGCTTTCGACAGTAAGCTGGCTGGCCACTACACTGGGCGTGGTGGCAACAATAGATCCTGCAGATGTAGTTACCGTGTTGGAATTTGTTAAGTTCAACACAGTGAACTGGTTGGGGTATTGAATGCCCAATTCAGTCAATTTGGAACGTTTAACCTCCAGTACTTCTACTTCCAGCATCACTTCAGGTTCGGCCATATCCTGAGCTGTAATCAGTTTCTCTGCGAGACGAATAACTTCAGGCGTATCACGCATCATCAGTAAGTTAAGCTTTTCATCTATAAATACATCGCGTGTTTTAAGCATGGTTTTAATCATGTTTAAAGTTTGCTTCACGTCGGCATTCGCCAGGTAAAAGCTTTTAACAACTAGTTCCTGATAGTCTTTTGCCTTGGCTGGTGTGTTCGGATAGATCAGCAGGGTGTTTTCACTGAGAATACGTTTTTCCAGTTGATTGGTGATGAGCAGTAAATTAATGACATTTTCGATAGACGAATTTTTGACGTATACCGTTGCTTTCAGGTCTGGACGTACGTCTTTATCAAAAATAAAATTAATGCCTGAAGTGCGTGAAATAACTTCAAAAACCGAGCGCATATTGGCATCACGAAACTCTAAGGTGATCGGTTTTTTGAGGCCGGAGGCAAGCGGTGGATTGGATATCACACTTTGCTTTTGTTGGTCGTCAATTGCGCGTTGTAGTTTTAAACTGGGCAGATGGCTGGGATCTTCAGCTAATATTGCGCGAACAATAGATTGAGATGCATCAATGTTGCCTGCCGTGAATTGCTCATTTGCCTTATTGAACTCGACATTATGTTTTCGATCATTTTGTAATTGTTGCAATCCATCCGCTGCACGTTTGTTTTCTTTATCGATTTTTTGAACACGAGTGAACATTTTTTCGGCTTCATCGTATTGTCCGGCAGTGCGTAGGCTGTCCGCCTGCAACAATAATCGATTTACCTGATTCAAGCGCTCACGGTGAAGATAGGCACGGTACTCAATATTTTTCGGATCTTCTTTGGTAGCAGTTTCTAATTGCGCTAATCCCTCTTCAATCTTGCTTTCGGCCAATAAACTTTTGCCATCACGGAAAGCCTTTTCGCCTGCGCATCCTGAAATGAGCAAGGTAATCAGAGATAAAACTAGCCAGCAGCGGTTACATACATTCAATTTCAATTCATTTCTCCGATTTGCATGATCTGCTTGATGTTGAGCGGAATATAGGTAAGGGTAATGTTTGAAGGAGTAATACTTTCCACGCGATACATACCTTCCAGAGTATCCCCTTCCTTGATAATAAAATTTCGATCCTGCTTGCTCAGGAAAATGCTAAGTTTTCCACCGTCTATCAGTTTACCCATATAGGTATAGGGAAGCGGTGGTGCAGAAGGCGGTGGTGGAGGCTGCGGTTTGGGAGGAGGTGGTGGCACATACCAGGACTTGCCCTTGAAAATATCATTCAAATCAGCATGTGCATCGAGCGATGATCTATTCAGTTTATCAAGTTGAATCACGTTAGTTGACTCTACGGAGTCATTATGTTTTTTTGAAGTGGTTTTTGCGTGGGTTGAAAGCGTAAATTCATTTTTGGCTGTCGCAGATTCTTCCTGATTGCTGACCCAGAAAACAGCCCCAAGCGTGAGCAGCAGCGCAGTTGAAATGAGAATCCAGCGAGTTGTTTTTGGAACTGCCATCAAGGGGCTCCAAAATATAATGTCAGTTTTATACGAGCGTCCAGCGAAGCCGCTCCAATGGTTTCGCGCTTAAAACTGATGTCATCTATCGCCGCAACCGGGACTTCAGTCAGTACTTCGTTTGCGAATTTTCGAATTTGTGGATAAGTACCTTTTAATGGCAGGATAATTTGGTATCGAGAAAGCTTTTTGTTTTGATCAGGGATGAAACGGTATTCTCCCGTTTCCAGCACCAATTGCTGGTGTTCAGCTGCGCTGTATATTTTTGCAAGCCAGTCATTTTTATCAATTGCTTGAGGGAAAAACCGGTAGTATGCAGCCAGTTGCGTTTCGGTATTGTTTGCTTTGCCTATGCCACCATTGCTCAAGGCAACTTGTGCGCGATGACGAAGTGAGGTGGATTCCAGTTTGAGTTGCTCAAGACGATTTTGCTCTGGAACGACAGAAGACAGATAAAAAGCCCCGCTGAACGCGATGAGTGTAATCCCAACAATCCCCATCCAGCCGGCGCGGCTCAGTAATCGTTTGACTGACCATATCCATGCTTTCATGGTTGTGTTCTCCATGTTGCACTTAAGGTAAATCGAACGGGTTTTTCTGGGTCACGCTGGCTTATTTCATGAGTAAGCAAGGAAATATTTGCCAATATTTTATCCTGTTGAAGCTGCTTAATGTAATCCAGCATTGCATTCAAATCTTTCGCTTCCCCATTGAGTTTCATTACCTGTTTGCCAGCGTCTGGCTGTATGGCCAGTAGCGCAATGGTATCGGGGTTGGATGATTCCAGCGACTTGAAAAGGCCTTCCCAGGGTAAGGCAAGTTTCTGCAGGGTTGCGTTGGCCTGCTTTGCTTCTTCCATTGCTTCTGGCGAGAGCTTGGTTTGAGTATTGATGCCACTGTTTTTTTGCACCAGTTTTTCGAGGTGTCCGGCATTTTCTTCAGCAGCAGATAGTGCAGTGTTAAGGGTACGAAATTGCAGGCCTATCGTGACCGCTGCTGAAATGCCAATGAGTAATAGCAAGAAACCAGTCAGGGCTGAGGTGGTTTTGGTCTGCAGATAATCGAGAGAAAGAGCGCGCACCAGTCTAATTTTCCATAACCAAAGCGTACCGGGTTATATCTTTGGATGAGAGTCCAAATTGTGCTTTGGGTAATAGTTGTTGCATGACCCATTTATCCTTGCGAGGTAAAGTTAGCTGCTGGCCTGGCGCTATCAGAAACACCTTGCTGGGCGGGTTGTCCAGATTTGTCAGGCGCCAAAGGCGATCAAGCAGAAAAGGCAGTTCCGACGCCCAGTCATCTTTTTCGATCAGTTTGGTGCTGATGCTTTGCCATTTTTGTTCGTGAAAAAGAGAAATACATAATTTTTCTTTCTCAAGAATAACCAGCCATGCCGAGCCTGCTTTGAATAGCTGGCGGTTCTGGTTGAAGGCTGGCATCAGATAAGGTTGCACTGAATGCAAACGTAATTTGCCCAATAACGCGGTTTTTTTGAGGCTATCCAATAATGGCTGGTCAATTGCACTGGCTATACCCGGGGAGCCAGCTGGACTCTCACTGTAACTAAGCGCCCAGTTATTGGTGGATTCACCGTAAACTTTAGTGAAGCAATGTTTTACAAAAGCAGTTTGCTCCTGTTCTCCGGTGATATCGGGGCTCCAGGGTACGATTTGGTAGCGAACGAAGTGATTGGACACAATGACTGAAGCATTGGCGTTTTGCCATTTTGGTTCTGTTAAACATTTAGCCAATACGTTAAGGGGGGATTCCCAATGATGGTCAGATTGTGGAGGGCATTTCACTACCTGTTTTTCTGTGATTTTCGGGCGCAAGCCTTTGCCGATTCTGACCAGAATCAATCTGTCTGGCGCTATGCCAATGCGAAGTTGATCACGCCACAAAGGTAACACGGTTCACCTCCTGTAACGTGGTTTCACCTTTGGCTACCAGATCCAGCGCTGATTCACGCAAGAAGCGTGTGCCGTTTTTTCTGGCCGCTTCCTTGATGCGCCGAATAGGTTCGCGGGCTACGATCAGTTCCCGGATTTCATCATTCAGATTCAATAGTTCTGCTATTGCCTTCCGTCCTTTGTAGCCGGAACCTCGGCATTGCCCGCATCCCAATCCACTGCGAAAGGTATATCCAGCAGTTTCTTCTGGTGTAAGGCCGGAGTCTGCCAGAAGTTGCGCATCTGGTGTGTCGGGTGCAGCGCAATGAGGGCAGTTTACCCTTACCAGTCGCTGGGCAAGAATGCCGTTGAGCGCGGTGACGAAACTGTATGGATCAACTTGCATGTGTAAAAATCGGCCAATCACATCCAGGCTGCTATTGGCATGGACTGTCGTGAATACCAAATGTCCTGTAAGTGCTGCCTGTACTGCAATTTGTGCGGTTTCTGGATCACGTATTTCACCTACCATGATTTTGTCCGGGTCATGACGCAGAATGGAGCGCAGGCCTCGGGCAAACGTCAGACCTTTTTTCTCGTTCACGGGAATTTGCAATACGCCAGCCAATTGGTATTCTACCGGGTCTTCAATGGTGATGATTTTGTCCAGGCCGTGGTTGATTTCCGAAATTGCTGCATAAAGAGTGGTTGTTTTGCCGCTTCCCGTTGGGCCGGTAACCAATACCATGCCGTAAGGTTCATTGTAGAGCCGACGCATTTGCGAGATAGTGAGATCATCCAGCCCCAGATAATCCAGTCGCAACCCTTTGACTTGATCAGCCAGGGCTTGTTTGTCCAACACACGCAGCACTGCATCTTCGCCAAAGATGCTGGGCATTATCGAAACCCGGAAATCGATCTCCCTGCCTTGCATTGCAATTTTGAAACGGCCATCCTGTGGTATGCGGCGTTCGGCAATGTCTAGTTCAGACATGACTTTAATGCGGGAGATGATCTGGTCTGCCTGCTCCAATCCCTGTGCAGAACCTACGGAAGAAAGGACGCCATCGATACGGTATTTGATGGTCAGACCGCTATGTGTGGTTTCCAGGTGAATATCGCTGACATTGAGTTTAAGCGCATCATATAGCGTGGAATGGACCAGTTTGACCACTGGGCTGGTGTCTTCACTGATGGATTTGAGCGAAAGTATCTCGATTCCGGCGGTTGGGCTGTTTTCCTGCCGGTCGCTAGGCATGACATTTTCCATGGCGCGCATGGACTCTTCATGCCGTGCCAGGTACGCCGTGATATCGGCTCGTTGTGCGAGGTACCAACGGAATGGCTGAGTGATGATTTCTTCAGCCCAGCTTTGAATATCTTGAGCAAATGGATCGGCAAAAACCAGCAGCAATTGCTCTTCGCTATTGCGGAAGGCGATACATTCTTTTTGTAGTGATTGTGCAAAAGGGAGGACGTCAAAGGCGATTGACCACTGGTGTAACTCCCCCATTGAGGCGACAGGGTAGAGCAGTGTAAGTCCCAAACTTGCCACAAAATCTTGTGCGGGGAATCCTAATCTTTCTTCCAGAATGTCGATAATGCGTCGGTTGTTGCGAGCAGACTCAGCACGAGCTTCTCGCATAACGGATGCCGGAATTTCACTGGCATGTGCTTCAGTAAGCAGGATTGCATTTGTGTTCGGGGAATTCATTGAATACTCCCTGCCAGTTCAAAGATAGGCATATACATCAATACCACTATCAGACCAATAATCAGGCCAATCACTGCCATCAATATAGGCTCAAAGAGTCGGGTGAACCAATCTACCCAGCGTGCCATTTCATCATCATAAAAGGCGGCAATACGCTCCATCATGTCGCCCATGTTGCCGGTTCGCTCGCCCACTCGTAACATGCGAAGTGAAACCGGGGTAGTTAATGCATTCATTTCCATTGCAACGGAAAGTGGACTGCCTTCCCTAACCTTCAGAATAGCACCCTGCAAGCTACCACGGAGCGCCAGGGCCAGTAAACCGGACACCATATCCAATGCAGTGGTGATAGGAATGCCGCCACGTAACAACATGCCTACAGTACGGTAAAAGCGCGCCAGTTGGTACACTTTCATGCGTTCGCCAATCACCGGAACCAGCCATAATTTTTCACCGATCCAGCGTTTGGTTTCAACCCGTGTAAAGAAATAGATAAACAAAGTCAGTACACCAACTGTCACAGCCAGCATGGTACTACCATGGGCTTCCAGTAATTTACCCCATTCAATCAACATGCGCGACATCCAGGGCAGGTCTCCACCCATGTCTTCATAGATGTGGCTGAATTTTGGCACAACATAAACCATCAGGAATAATGTGACCAAGCCACCGACTACCATGAGTAATACAGGATAAATAGAAGCATTAACCAATTTTTTGCGTACGATATCCAGCTGTGACTGGTAAGCAATATAGCGAGTGATTGCTTCGCTTAATCCACCTGTTTTTTCACTGGCGCGCACTGTGGAAACATAAAGCGGCGGAAACGCTTCTGGAAAGTGTTGCAAAGCTGCAGAAAAGGTCTGGCCTTCGTATAACGTCTTGATTAACTGGTCCAGCAGTTTACGTGTTTCGGTACGTTGCTCTTTTTCTGCCAGGGTTTCAATCGCTTCTACCAGGTTCAATCCCGCATCCAGCAGAGCCAGTAATTCCTGGCTGAACAGAACTAACGGGAAGTGAGTATTGCGCTTGGCGAAGAGCCCTGACAAAGCCAATTGCGGCTTGGTTGTGAGTACAGTCAGTCCTTGGCTCATAGCTTGTCGTGAAGCGTCACTTTCGTCAGTGGCTTCCAGAGTCAGGGCTATTACGCTGCCGTCTTCACGCAGGGCTTTGATTGCATAATGCATGGTTCGTTACCAGTTGGTAATATCTACAGCATCACCACTACCGCCTGGCTGGCCATCTTTTCCGTAGGAAAGCAGATCATATTCGCTATGTTCACCAGGCTGCTTGTACAGGTAGGGTTTTCCCCATGGATCTGGCGGAACATTTTTTCTCAGGTAAGGACCTTCCCATTTAGGTTCGTTTGCTGGGCGGGTATCCAATGCAGCCAAGCCTTGTTCACTGGTGGGGTAGTGTCCAGTATCCAGGCGGTATTGATCAAGCGCTTTACCGATAGCATCGATTTGTGCTTTTGCGGTTTTAACTTCCGATTTGCCAATTTGAGCAAAATATTTAGGGCCAACATAACCAGCCAGTAACCCGATGATGACCATTACTACCAATAGCTCCAAGAGCGTAAAGCCGCTTGCTCTTTTTATATCAGGGAATTTCACAAGTAAATCTCCGTTCAATTGGCAACCAGAACTAACCCAGATGGGCTGTTACATGATGATTGCTCATATTATAGTTATGTCATACTAATATTTTGACTGCAACAGCAAGTACTTGTTCCATATTCTTATAAATATTATTTTGTTATATGGATGCAAATTGTTCATTTTTATTGTACACACCATTCAATTCTAAATGAATATTATGAATTGAGCTTTAATAAAAAAGCATATTCTGAAAATAATTTTTGTGTATTACTCACTGCATCATATTAAAAACATTATGAATTAGGCTTCAAGAAAAGTATATAAGCATATCGAGTCAATCATCAAATGAATGTCAATCAAGGTGGTATGTGAAAAGTTTGAGGAGTAGTCCTGCAAAGAAAGTCCCATAAAATAATAGGGTTAAAGTAAATTTCATAAATTTATCACCTATTTAGCTAATAAGTTCGTTTTGTAATTTACGATTAAATTGCCCCTGAAATACCCATGTCGTTCCCTAATATTAGGGCTTCGGATCTATAAAACTTAAACACTAGATGAAACTTTTGTAACATGACGCCACGCTCAAGCATAAAAAATTGCGCGCAAGGCTCGGCTTGTAACGCATTTTTTGGCAGCGCTCTTTCAACTAGTGGTAAACAATTACGGAATGGTCTATCTACTGATAGAGCAAAACGTAACCCATAAAAAACCGCCCAACCCTGAGAGATTGTGCGGTTGCATTTAGGTTGATAGATTAACCTGTTTTGCGTGGGCACGATAAGTGTGTGCCCTTTACCCGTTACGGGGTAGGGGGGGCTGCTTGCAATTCGGCGCACGTTGGCACAGCGACTACCGAGGTGCCAGTTCTTGCGAGCTGCGCGAACAGTTCGCTCGACGTAGCGCCTACGATGCCGTTGGTCATATCCACCAGGGAGGCATTGCACCACCTCACAGCGACAATGCGTGACTCAGCTGGCTCGGTGCAGATGGCTCCTCCTCCATGTGATTCGGGTGCTGCCACTGTGATTGTGGTGTTGATCGTCCCATTATTCTTGGCGAGGAGTGCTACTGATTCTTCTGCTGTCACATTATGGAAAACAGCCGTCGAGGTGGGGCCCACAAACTTGTTTTTAACGTAGCAGCCTGACACTACACCGAGGGCCTGAGCTCCGCAGTCGTAGGTGATCTGCGAGTAGGTGCCGAGTCCCGTCTCCCTAAAGCCACATGCGAGGTTGCCGGCAATGTCGAGAGTGATGTCAGCCCTGGTAAAGGTTGCGGCGGCTTGCGTGGTGCCGGTCCCGAATGCCGTAAAGGCGGCCATTACTGCGAGCGCGATGCTGACCCGCTTGACTTGATTTTTGATTGTCTGTTTCATGTCTTTCTCCTTAAGGTCGGCAACAATGTCCGGCCTGATGTGATGGATTAACGATTACCCATTCGCTGGGGCACGAAGAGCGCGTGCACAACTGGCTCGGTTTAATAGTTAGTTGGCATTCCCGGTAATGCGCCGCAGCCAGGCACGGTGCCTGTGCCATTTCTTGTGATCTGCAGAAACAATTCAGGCATCGTAGCGCCCTGAAGAGGGGTAGTCGTATCCGTCAGCGTGGCATTGCACCACCTTATGGCGGTAATCTCTTCGGTCATCGTCACCCCTTCCACTTCCGGGCAGAGTGGTGGAACACCCTCGTTTTCTGCTGCGGTGGGGTAGGCGGTCAGGATGGAAGAGCTGATCGTCCCCCGGTTGCTAGCAAGGAGGGTTCGGTCGGTAGTCAGTCCGTCAGCGGCGTGGGCGACATGTAGCCTGGGTGCAATGTTGGCTACGGGCTTACTTCTGACGAAGCATTGAGTCAACCAACCGACGTCCGTCGCTCCGCTGGTGTAGTTAATCGATGCACCGGCGCCTAGTCCTGTCTCCTTGAAGGCAGCATCGAGGAAACCTACGCTGTTGACGGTGATACCGGCGATGGCAAAATTTGCGGCTTGCGCGGCTCCGGTCTCGAGCATCGATAAAGCGGCCATTGCCGCAAGCGCGATGCCGGACAGCTTGGCATGTTTTTTGAATGTATATTTCATGTTTATACTCCTTGAAATTGCCCAACCCCGAGGCGTTGAGCGATGTATCAGGTTGATGGATTAACTATCTGGTTTCGCCTGGGCACGACACGCGCGTGCCCATCCCGCCTGGCTTATTCGCCCGGTGGTAAACCTGGCATTGTCGCCAATACGGCGCACGAAGGCACGCTGCCGCTGCCATTGGTTACAAGATTAGTGAACAATTCACTCACATTAGCGGCAGTGATAGTGTTGGTAAGATCCACAAGCGAGTTGTCGCACCACCTTATGGAGGTAACGGCTACCTCCGCGGGTACTGTGCAGACGAGTGCGTTATTTGGTGATTCGGGTATTTGCGTAATGATCCCGGCTCTGACCTGCCCGCTTCTGCTGACGTCGATATTTACTAGTTCTGCAGCACTTATGTTATGGAAAACAAGCAGCTTGCTGTTTCCCACGGGCTTGTTTTTCAGGAAGCATTGTGTGTTCACACCTACGGATGTCGATGCGCAGTCGTATCTGACCTGCCCACCGGGGGTGAGTCCCGTCTCCCTGAACGTGCATTCGAGGTTGCCGAAGCGGTCGAGGACTATATTCGCACTGGTAAAGGTCGGCGCGGCCTGCGCGGTTCCGATCCCGATCACCGAAAAGACGGCCACCGCCGTGAGCGCGATGCTGGAATGTTTGGTTTGGTTTTTGAGCGTCTGTTTCATGTCTGTCTCCTTTTGGCCGGACACAAGGCCCGGTCGGTTAGTAGCGCTGTGGACTAATTAGGGTTGCAGGATCGTTACTGACTCGTAGGTGCAGTGCTCACCTTCGTCGCTGACATAGGCTGTGCCGGTCGTCAGTTGGATGTCGACACCATGCACATGGGGTTCGAGATCCGTTGGCGTGCAGTTCGGGATCAGTCGCGTGATCGAGTGCACGTTCTGCAGTGTCATCGTGTTGGTGTTGACGACCGCTAGATTGCCGGTATGCTCTCCACTCACGAGCAACGCGGCGCGCGCTGGATCGACGTCTAGAAAGTGCGCGTGGATGAAGAGGTTTTGGAAAGCATTACTGCCGTGAAGCGTGGCGATCGCGTCATGGTGATTCCGGACCGCAGGCACCGACTGGCCGTTGGACAGATCAATGATGGTGACCTTCTTGAAGTCGGGTGATGACGGATCGGTGTTGACCTCCGCTACCCAACGGCCAGTGATTTCATCCGCCTCGGGGGCTCCTGCCACCTCCGCATCCTCTGCGGTTACCTCTTCGGCCGTGGCGATGGTGTGAATTGCGTTATACGCCCGATGATTCACCCCATCGGTGGCCAGGTCGTGCAGGTGGACGATATAGCCGGCCGGGATCGTGAACTGCTCGGACTGAGGCAAGCTCGCGACGAACGCATTAAACGGCCCGCGGATATCGACCGAATAGGCGACGGTGTCGTTGGTGCTGTTGAAGGTGTACATCTTCTGGCCGAAGTGCGTGGTGCCATTCACCGTGTTCAACGCCGCATCGACGCCGACGCCTTGCACGCAGTCGGTGCCGGGCAGATCAATGAACTTGTAGGGACGTGCCAGGCTGCGGTCGATCACGGACACGAAGCACCCGACGTTGGTCGGAGAGGGTTCGTGATTGCCCGCGTAGATCTTATGGTTGATCGGATTTACCACGTCTTCCTCGGCAGCATGGCCGAGCACGTAGCTTTTGAGGATCTTCGGATTGGTCAGATCGCTGATGTCATAGGCCACGAGCAGGCCCGATTCGGCATCGGTCGTGGTCGCTTTCTTAAAGGCGGTACGGGTCGCATTCCATTGCAAACCGGAATGCTCGATCACCTGATAGGCGACCTTCTGGGCATCGTCGATGGAAATGCCGTGTGGATGGCGCGGGTGGCCTTCGGCTCCTAGAGGCGCGCAGCCGCCAAATGTCTTCATCAGCGTGCCGTCGGGCAAGACCACCGGAATACAGGCTTTCTCGATGTTGAGCGTCGACAGCACCTTGTTGGTCCCGTATTCGAAGATCGAGATGCCAGCCATTTTGTCGAACTGTTGTGTCTGTCCGGGGGCTACTGCCTCATTACCGCGCTCGTTGCTTGAGATCCAGTACGTGGGCGTCGCCGCAGCACCAGTCTCGTGCGGTTTGTAAACCGGCGCCGGCGTGAGGTCTGCTTCGCCAGAATACTCGTCGGGTGGGACGAGTACGTTGCTGATCGTATATGTTGGCGCTGCTAGTGCCATACCCATGGAGCTAGCTAGCGTTGCAGTCAGTCCCAGCTTAAGGAACGTGTTTCTATATTGCTTTTTCATTTTGGGGTGCTCCAATTGAAGTTTAGTGTAGTGAAACGATTTAACTGAATAGGTGAATATGCTTTTCCATGGTTGCTGGGAGCATGAGTCAGCTATGCATACTTATTAGCTACAGCAATATTGATGCCTGCCATGAGTAGAAATGGCGTAGGATTTCGTAACCGAATGTAACAAAAGGAATTAAGTTTTATTAATTATAAAATCCTCTCAGAACAAATGGTTGCGCATGCACAAAATCCAATGATTTGTGTATCAATTCTGAGAGTTTTTTCTCGGATATTCGCAGTTGTGAGAATTTCGGTCTTATGAATTTTTCACTTAAGCCTGTTTGAGTTGCTTCTTGAGGAGATACAAAGTTACTGTCGAAATGCTGAGCGTTATGCGGCTAAAATCCATTTTCCGCTCATATTTTATAGAATAATATTGATATAATCAGATACGGTGGCTCAATGGCGACACTATATTGACTGGGGCACTTGCCCTCCCGATTCGTTGCTCAATCCTATACCATCCTTATCCTGGGGGTGAAAAGCCAGTTTGTTGGAAGCCTGCACCACCTGATAAATCTGTACTGGTTGATACTTTAGAGCAACTTGTGCAACATTCAGGATCAATTTGTCTATGCTTCTTTATGCAGCGATACAATGTTGCCAGTGAAATGCCAAGTTTTTTTGCAGCCAACTCCCGTCTACCGTTAACGCTTTCCAGAACAGACTGGATGTAGCCAGCTTCAAATTTTTCTGCTGCGGATTGTAAATTTGCTGGAGGAGTCTTGTTGCCTTTAACATTGGTAAGCAAATCATCGAGATTGAGGGTGCCGGACTCGCACATGATGACTGCACGCTCGATGGCATTGGAAAGCTCCCTTATGTTTCCTTTGCTCCAGTCATGATCCACCAAGTTCTGCATAGCAACATGGTCGATATCAAACACTGGTTTCCCGAGTTCACGGCAATGGCGGCTAATGAAGTGCCTCGCCAGCAACGGGATATCTTCTCGCCTTTCGCGGAGGGGAGGTATGTGGATATTGACTACGTTTAGCCGGAACAGTAAATCTTGTCGAAAGGTATTTGCCTCGACCATCCGTTCAAGGTTACGGTGGGTTGCCGTAATTACTCGGGCATTGACTTTCAGCGGGACGTCACTGCCGAGGGGCAGGATTTCCTTTTCTTCCAGAGCGCGCAACAATTTTGGCTGAATGGCAAGTGCCATTTCGCCGATTTCGTCCAGGAATAGCGTTCCTCCCGAGGCGGCACGAAATATGCCTTCTCGTGCACGGTCTGCTCCGCTGAAGGCCCCACGCACATGCCCGAAAAAATGGCTTTCCACTAGGTTCTCAGGGATGGCAGCAACGTTTAAAGGTATAAATACCGAGTCATGATTAGGCGATAAATCGTGAATGGCGCGTGCCACCAATTCTTTTCCAGTTCCGGTTTCGCCGGTAATCAACACGTTGCTATGGCACTGCGCGATTTTCTCCACTTTCTTCATTAAATCGATCATCGCTCGACTCTTGCCGATGATATTGGATGAGTCGTGGCGCTTTCGGATTTCTGAACGGAGGGCGATGTTTTGGCCAGAAATCATGCTCAAGTGACAGATGTTTTCAATCTTTTGTTTCAGCTCTTCCAGCTGGAAGGGTTTTATCAGGTAGTCGCAGGCACCAGTGCGAAAAGCTTTGATAGCTGAATCCATGGATCCTTTGTCGGTCGTGACTATCACCGCAGTCGAGGGCGATACTTTGCGAACGTGCCGTAGAAGATCCAGCCCATCTTCATTTCCAGCACACATGCAGTCGATGAGTACGTCGAATGTCTGGTGCTCCAGTAAGGATACGATGTTCTCATTTCCAGTTCGACATTCAGTATCGAAGCCCTGAGCAGCCAGATAATGGTTGATATTAATCCGCAACGTTTCCTCACATTCGACAATAAGAATTTTTTTCGCCATATACTAATCCCCGGATGTAATTTTTTCGAGTTAGATAGCTAAATAAAACTGTATCTAATTGTTTTTATACATTTTATTAATGCTTTTGCAATAATTTTTATATAAAACATCTCGCTTTCACTGCTTGAAGTTTCGTCGATAAAACATAGAGATAACAAATTTTATTTTTAAGTAACTTTCTGAAACTATTATAGTTTTAGTGTGTTAGCTTCTGGCTTCACTACGTGATAATCATATCGCTAGTCTTATGGATAACCACATACATCATCATGCAAATAACTATAGTAGAATTTTTTAACATAACGGGGGACGTTAGTTTTTTTTGATAAAAACCTTGTTTGACCGGGTTTGAGATGGTTGGGAAAACTTCTAGCAATGAAAAATATTAAATTTTTTTTAGATTTAGGAAATTTAAGCGAAGGCTCAAGTACTGAAATATTCGAATTTCAATCACGCAGTGGTTGTTGCGTTGCTAATTAAAATGTGGGAAATGCTTATTATGATCAGCAGGGTGGGAGAGCAATAAAGTTAATTTTTAAGGATTAACTTTATTAGGAAATGCTCAGAATTACTGCAGTTAGAATTCTCTGGCAGAGATTGCCGCCCTGATAGCTACAATGATTGGCCACTACCTTTATATTTTTTAGCCTAATCGAAGCATTGGCATGAGTGACTATATAGTGATGATTCACTTAACCCGCTACATCCGCCAGTGGAATACCCAATACCCAGCCATAGGCATTTCCAAGGTATACGCTATTGCCTATGACTAATACATGGTTATAAGTGTGTGCGCCGCCTATGACGTAAGTTTTGAGTAAGGCACCGGAGTCAGGGTTAAGCGTATATAAGTTCCCCCCCATTGGCATGATCAGTTTAGTACTACCTACAAGTGTTCCGGGTGCCCAGGAATACTTGCCTCCTGTTGCGGTAACAGCTGTCTTCCATAAAGTTGACCCGGTAGTGGCATCTAGTGCAGTGATTTGATTTGCGGTCGGGTTGGTCAGATAAACGCGGTTATTTGCAACCATCGGAGTAGGTGCCACAAATCCGGCTGGAATTGGGCCGGCATCAAGAAGTTGTGTCCATACTATCGTTCCTGTTGAGGCATTCAATCCAAATGTTAATACTTGGGCTGTATTCGTCGTAGAATCTACATTTGCCATGGCGGTGCTGATCACAAGGCCATTGGCTTGATCTATGGCAGGCGAAGCGGACGATAATCCAGTGAAATGTGTTGCTAAACCCGTTAGTGGTTGTGTCCAGGCAATGGTGGCCGTGCCAAGATCTACTGCTACCATTTGATTAGGCATGCTCATCCCTACAACCATCAGCTTTTTACCGCTCGGATCCTGATATACGTTAGCAGAAGAAACAGCATTGAACCCACCGCCTAGTGTTAGCAGCGGATTGCCATTCGAATCCATGAATGGCGCAACAGGGGTGCCGGTGTCCGCATTGATAGCCCATACCTTGCTTTGGCCATCTACCCAGTACAGTACGCCATTAGAGTAGAGCGGAGTTGATGACATGGCGCCCTGCCCGGCATAAAAAGTCCACTTCTCGTTTCCATTAAGCGGATCAAGTGCGTGTATATACATGAATCCCGTTCCTAAGCGGGTTTGGGCTGATTGTTTGGAAAAGCTGATGTTGTTCGATAAACTCGTTGCTATATTGCCACCCATGACTAGCACGGCATTGGGTGTGACGACAGGCTGACCAAAATTGTGATTGTTGGTTCGGAATCGCCAGATCAGCTTGCCTGTTGTGGCGTTATAGGCGTTAACAGTCCGATTGTTGCCTGTGGCATAGGCTATGCCGTTGGCTGCAGCTACACCAGTACCTGCGCCAAAAGATAAGTGGGTCATCTGTGTAGCAATCTCAGTCCCGAAAATGGCATCATCAAGCGGTGTTGAGCTTAGTGAAATTGCTGAAAGCATGGATGATGCCCATTTTTTGCTGATGGCAGGTCCTGTAGACAGATAACTATTGTGATTTTGTCCGCCAGCATAGGATAACCACTGTGCAGGAAAGCCGGTTTTCTGGGAACTGCTCGGCTTTGCGGTAGAGTCATAATATTCGGCTGTTTTTAAAGGTAGTGCCGGGACAGTGACAGGTCCCGGGCCTGCTTGCGTGGTGATGTAGCTAACAGGAAAGGTGTATACGTACCCTGATGTAGAGGAAATATACATGACGTTGCCAACCACTACCGGCTGATTTAATCCGAAGGCAATGTAGGATTGTGGTGAATAGTAGTCGTTAAGCAATGCACCGGACATGGCATCAAAAGTATAAATATGTTGTGCGACTGGTATTATCAATTTTCCATTCACCAGTACTGGTGCTGCGCGTGGTGCGTTGCGTATCGCAGGATCATTGGATGGAATAGCGGTTGACCAGCGAAAACTTCCGGTACGCAAATCGTAAGCCTGTACAGTTGCATTTAAAGGGTTACCCAGATAAACAACTCCGTTGTTTATCATTGGATTGGCGGATTTGAACCCATCCAGAGTAGGCCCCTGGCCGCTGTACACATTCCATATTGCCTGGCCCGTATTTGCATCAAGTGCAATGATTTGTTCATCGTAAATTGGGGATGAAGTTGTACCTACGTTGGTGAATACACTGGTTACAAGCAAGGCAGAACTTTGATCGACTGCTACAGATACATCGCCAGGAGCATTTGATGCTGCTCCAGGGGGTGCGTAAGTCCAGGCAAGAACAGGAGCTGCAGGAGAAGTGACATCTACAGCGACAATATTACGTGGACTAAGGGTTCCATAGTAAATGAGGACATGACCTTGAGCAGTCAAAAACCAGTTTGGACTGGATAGCCCTACCTGGCCCTCACCCGGGTTAGTAAAAGTCGATATCAGCGAACCATTGGTTGCATCCAATACGTATAAATGTCCATCTCCACTCACTACATAAAGGTAGCCATTGCGATACAGTGGCGTAGGGCGTGAAGAACCTTGCGTATCAAAGCGCCATATCTGCGTACCGGTTAATGCATCCAGACAATACACTGCAGAGAACTCCGCTCCGCGATCATGTTGTAATCCACCAATGGCGCGAACGCTGTTTTGAGCGTTGAAATCAGCATCTCCGGTCGTAACAATTACGCGTAGCTTGCCTCCAATTGTTTGTACCAGTGGCTGCCCCATGCCGGCAACGGAAACAAGTTCTTTCCTCCAAATGGCTAATCCGCTTTGGGCATCAGTAGCATAAATTTCACGTCTGCTTGTCGTGGTGAAAACAATGCCTTGTGCGACAGACGAACCAGCGACATTGCCTACCCATTGAGATGCAGACGAGCCCCATGCCATACGGCCATCCTGAGGAAAATAATTCTGAGCTAAATCAATTCGTCGGAATTCATCTCCCGTAAGGGGGGAAATCGTGGAGATACCTGTGGTCAGGAACGAAGGGGCGTTACCTGGAACAGTGTATACCGGATTATGCTGCTGACCATTTCCATATTGACTCCATGATTGAGGGAAGGCTGCGCGTGCAGTAGTGTTGTTGTATGTGTTAGGACTGCCGTATTGAATGAATTCCTGTGCATTGGCGGATAAATGGATGGCAGATATATTTGTGAATAGGAAAAAACATAAAGCGATACGTGGAAAATTCAATTGATTCATGCTGATTCCTTAATATTTGCCATGTTGCATACAGAAAGCATTCAACAAAGATAAAAGTTATTGATTCTAGGAGAAAAATACAAGCAAATAATGTGCCATTTTTATGTGTTCTGATGAGGTTTTCTTATAACTGCATAATTAATTTCGTATAAATAGCATATTGCATAATAAATCGATGGTAATTATTTGTTTAATGACAAATGGTATTTATGCTGAATTTCAACATAAATGCTTCGATATGATATGTAAAATGAATGCAGTATATTGAATTTAAAGTATTTATTAAAAGCGGGCGCAAAATATCAATAACGGGTATTTAAGCCCGTTATTTTGAGGGCAACAGATTTAATAGATGTGGCGATGAATTCGGTGCCTATTGAGTATTTTTTATTAATTAATACAGAATAAAGGATTGGTTAATCAGGCATCAAGAGGAAGTTATGCCTTGAATAAAAAAAGGATTTTTATCGGGGTCGAAGTTACGTATGGATTACTTGCAATGTCGGGCATAAAAAGGAAATTCGGGTAGATTGTTCATCCAATCCATGCCCGAAATCAAGCTGTAATGGATTTTTCAATTTGATAGGAAAATACTATTTCAATGATTTTATTGGGATTTAAATATTACATAAATGTCATGCGCGAATGGCATATTACTTGCTAGTACAAATGAGTCATCAATTTAGTATGGGTGGACTAGAAAGTTCATGTGTTTTAACTGTGAATTTTTTGGCATCGTTTAATTGATCAATCAACTGGCATTTTATAAATTTAATCGGGGTATTACATGAAGATCGCTTCATTTGCAGGGAAATTAACGATGCTGACGGGTATGCTGATATCAGCTTCCGTATATGCTGGCAGCGGCACGGTTACTTTAATTCACTCTGGTGACATCCATGGTCACCTGATTCCAAGGCCTAATGTGCGCAGTGATACAACAGGCCGTATGGAAGGAGGTTTGGCCAGGATGGCGACAGTCATTAATGATATTCGCGCTGCTAATCCGAACCAGACTGTTTATTTCAATACGGGAGACACACTTCAAGGTTCGGCTGAAGCAATGTTTACACGTGGTCAGGCAATGATTGATGTGGTCAGTATGTTGAAGCCAGATTTTGATGCACCAGGGAACTGGGATTATCTGTATGGTACTGAACGTTTCCTTGAAACTTTTGTAGGGACATCAACTGTTCCCCCTCTGGCTCAGTGGAACGCACTTGCAGCCAACCTTTACTACACTTGTACAACTGTTACAACACTTTGCCCTGACGTGGCAGGTGCAGATCGCCCGGCAATTGGAGCAGCAGCACTGTTAGACCCCACTACACCTTATCCAACCAAATCGGGTCAGCGTGTTTTGCCACCCTACAAAGTAACAACCGTTAATGGCGTGAAAATTGGTGTTCTAGGGATGACTACACAACGCGGTATTCGTGCTATTGGCCCGATTGTGACAAAAGGATTTATATTCACAGACGGCAGTGCAGAGCTTCCTTACTACATTAACCAATTGCGTAATGTAGAAAAAGTCGACTTGATTGTGATGATCTCTGAGTTGGAATTGGCCAAAACCATTACCTTGACAGAAACCATTCCAGGCGTGGATTTTGTATTAAATGCCGACATGCATGAGCGAACCATTAAGCCGATTGTTGTGAAAACGGGCACTGTACTGGTGGAAGAAGGTCAGGACGGTACCATGTTGGGTGAAATTCAAGTGAAGGTCAGTAAGGGGCACCTAACACCAGGTGATGGAAAAGTGTCATGGACTTGGACTCCGCATATTATTACTGATGCTATTACGCCAAATCTGTTGGTTGCTGCAAAGATTGCTAAAGTGACGGCTCCTTTTTACGGAAAAACATTTGTTCCAGGGCAAACGGTAACGATTGGGGGTAATACGGCTACCATGCTCCGTTCCTGTGATTCTGTTGTAGGTTATACAGCTGTCAATTTACACCGTTCCAACTTCACTGATAACAATACAGTTGAAGGACCTGGTGTGATTGAAGGTACGTCCCATGATTTGATTGCTGATGCTATGCGATGGGCTGCTGGATCAGATTTTGCGACCATTCGCGGCTTCCGTTATGGCACGCATGTTAAACCAGGACCGATCACCATGCAGGACCTTTACCATTTTATGCCTGTAGGGGCACGGATAGCTAAGGTGTACCCAGCTTATGGGAAGAACCTGAAAGATCAGGTTGAGAACTCTGCTCGTGGTTCGTTTGATACCAATCCACAGCTGTGGACCGGTGGCTGGATGTTTGGTTATAGCGGGGTGTCTTATGATCTGGATGTTTATCAGCCATATGGAAGTCGTGGTTCAAATATCAAGATAAATGGCGTGGCAATAGATCCGGCTGATACTTCGGTTAAGCCATATTCAGTAGCTGGTTACTGGTTTGCTCAGGATCCTAACACGATCAATAACTGTGGTGCGTGTGGAGGAACTGGCGCATCAGTTACTCCACTCGTAGATGAGTTGGGTAATCCGCTGGATGTGACCGAAATTGTAGTGCGTTACCTGAAAACGCTGCCTAATATGACAGCAAATCCACAGGGACATCGTATTAACTTGTTGAAGCCATTGCCAGTGCCTGCATTTGCTAATCCGGAAATTCAGCCTTTAAGAGGCGCTAAGTAATTAAACGCCTGGTATAAGGAAGTGAGCTTGACTGCTCCCATTCATTTGAGTGGGAGCAGGTTTTTTACCGTGCAACTTGCAAGTGCGAGAAAGTACGGCAACTTATCAGTTAATAGATATCGGTAACGCTATTTTTTTAAGTTTTCAAATGTATCAAGTTGGATATTTCATAAATTGGCGACGAGTTCTTCAATTTATGAAATATCCCGGTAAAAAATGTAAATCGAAAAATGTTCAGGCAGTTTTCGATGGTTTGTGGGTCATGTTGAATACTTACTCAGTTTGACTTCGTTTTGTTGTGTGTTTGAAAAATTGTATTTGTCAGCCTGCATGCATTATTCAAAGTAATAAACACTTGAAAATAAGCAACAGGAAAATTTTAGCTGGAAGGATAGAGGAGATTGAAGAAATGAAAATGCTATCGGCAGTTTTATTTTTGCTTTTCATCATGGCGGGTACAACACATGCGGCATCGGTTGTTCCTAATGAAGCGCAAATGCCGGGAACTCAGCCCCATGAAATTGGTGAATTTGATAAGGCTGAACAGTGCAGTTTTTGTCATGGCAATTATAACAAGGCCGTTGAGCCTCAGCATAATTGGCAAGGCAGCATGATGTCTCATGCTGCTCGCGATCCGGTGTTCTGGGCGACCATGGCTGTCGCTGAGCAGGATTTTAATGGTTCTGGCGATGTCTGTCTCCGATGCCATACATCCGGAGGCTGGACAGCCGGGCGTTCAGTACCCACAGATGGATCAGCTATGCTGGAGCGGGATAAAAATGGTATTGAATGTGATACCTGTCACCGAATGACAAATCCGGATAAATCTGAATATCAGGGTGTGCAAAATTCTCCTTTCATTGCGAAAACTGGCACGGAAGGTCATTATGGCTCCGGGCAGTATGTGATGTGGCCTAAGGTGAGCAAATTGGGTCCTTACGCCGATGCCGTTACCAAACATCCTTCATTGCAATCAAAATTCCATCGCTCACCAGACTTTTGTGGAACTTGTCACGATGTATCCAATCCAGTGACAGGTGATCTGGCTCACAACAATGGCGCGCAGGTTCCACTCGCTGCCGGGACTTACAGTGGCATATTGGGTTCCAAGGTTGAAACCAAGGCAGCATTCAATAATCCACCCTATAAATATGGCGTTGTAGAACGCACCTACAGTGAATACAAGGCAAGTGCCTGGCCCACATACAAGGTGACGGACTATGGCAAATTACCGCTGAATTTACGTCAGGGTGTAGTGAAAAAAGTTTACGATCAAGCGCAGTTTGCAGGTAAAGGAGGTAATTACGAAGACGGTACAGTTCGTACCTTTACCTGTCAGACCTGCCACCTTCCACCTACTGTAGGTCAAGCGAGCACAACTGTTCATAATGAACCTAAAACGCGCTATGACTTGCCGTTGCATGATTTAACCGGGGGCAATTACTGGATGCCTCAGGCTATTCAGTGGCTGGATTCGCAAGTGCCCAGCAAATTACGTTTGGGCAGTGGTTTGACACCCGAGCAAATAACTTCGATGAATGAAGGGATTACGCGTGCGAAAGCTACGCTCAACTCTGCTGCTGCCATGAAAGCTGCGAAGTCAACTCTGGTTGTGACAAACCTGACCGGGCACAAGCTGATCTCCGGCTATCCGGAAGGTCGCAGAATGTGGCTGAATTTCAAATGGTATAACTCATCGGGTGTATTGATCCGTGAAGACGGTAAGTATGGCGATATGCAGGTAACCATTGATGGTCAAACAAAGACTATCCGAACATTGCTGGATTTAAAAGGTACCAATACCCGCATCTATGAGGCAAATGGTGCCATGACTCAGGAATGGGCCAAACAGTTGTTGTTGCTTGGTCAGCCTGCAACCAGGCCGCTTAGTTTTGATCGTGTGACTGGGGCAGTGGATTTTACATTGGGAGATCTGGCTAAAATGAAAGCAGGTAGTACCCATGAAACATTCCATTTTATCTTGAATAATACCGTGGTGAAAGATAATCGCATTCCGCCTTACGGCTTCAAGTATGACGAGGCGAAGAAACGTAACGCCTTGCCTGTACCAGCAACTCAGTTCAATAACCCTGGCCCGGGCGGGACATATATATACATGGACACAGTTCCGCTGAGCCCCCCAAATGGCGCTGCTACTGCTGTGATCAGCCTCATGTATCAGCCTACCAGCTGGGAGTATATTCAGTTCCTGCATCTTGCAAATGATCGCACCAGCTCATTCCTGCGTGATGAAGGCAAGAATATGCTGGATGCCTGGTTAAATACAGGTATGGCAGAACCCTATGTAATGACCTCTACCACATGGAATTCATCCTTAAGGTAGATCAAAGGTATTGGCTGGCAAAGTTTATATTTGCCAGCTTTTGAATACTGAATGGACCACATTGACACAGAGGAATTTAGTCATGATGAAAAATTTGTCGATATCAATAATATTACTGCTACTTAACACGGGTACTGCATTTGCTGCAGGTGCAGATGGATTTCAGGGTACATGGGTTAAACCGGCTGAATCTACCATTCCTCCAGTCGGTGATCCCACTGGAGACATGATCCGCAAAGGGAGGCTGGTTCTTACTGATACCTATAACCAGTTAGGCGGTGGCAGTAATTACATGCCGCCGATCTCGGGTAACCGACTGTCTTGCTCCAGCTGCCATTTAGAGGCGGGCACTTCTGCATTGGCCATTCCCTGGTCGGTGGTGGCGCTTAAATATGCAAACCCGGGACCTTATTCATCGCGCAGCCATGATTATCGAACACAGGAAGTCCGTGTTAACGATTGCATGCAACGGTCCATGAATGGCGTGCCATTACCCGAAACCAGTTATGAAATGCAATCGATTAAAGCTTACTGGGCTTGGCTGGCGACTGGCATGAAGGTGGCCAAGTACCAAGACGTTAAAGGAACAGGTACGCTGTCAGTACCAGATATGACACGTGCTGCCGACCCGGTTCGTGGGGCGGCTATTTATAAAAATAAATGTGAAGCTTGCCACCAGGCTGATGGAGAGGGTGTTTGGGATGCAGATGCCAACCGACATGTTTATCCAGCAATATTTGGTCCAAACAGCTTTAATGATGGAGCCGGAATTTACCGGTTGCGGACTGCAGTAGGTTTCATTTATGGCAACATGCCTTTTGGTCATGCCGATGCTTCAATGGCGACTGCTGTGCCACCCGATACCACATCATTGCTCAGTCAGGAAGACTCTTGGGATGTGATGGCCTATGTGATATCCCAGCCAAGGCCATTATGGAAAAATAGATTGGTTGACTGGGGTAATTTAAAAGGACCCGATGGTGTGCCTGACTGGATGAATAAATCGGTTGATGCAGGCTATCCGAATTATTATCCAAGAGCTAACTATGCAACTAACTATTGCGCACCACCAGACCTTAACTCCCCTGCCGTGTACTCACCAGACAAGCATAAGTATGGACCGTGGGCGGATATGATTGCTTTGCAGAAGAGTATTATTACCAGTTACAAGGCGGCACTTTGCCCATAATACTCATCGCAAAATTAAAATTATAGTATTGGATGATATTGTTTAAAAACATGTAATTTGCTCGCTTCCTTATATTCGTATTGTTCGGGAGAACATCCGAAATAAGGGAGGTAGCAGATGTTTTTTAATTTGAAATTAGTGCGTGTTTATTTGGGATTTTCCCGGTACTAATTGCACTTGGCATTAAGAAAGCA
This sequence comes from Sulfurirhabdus autotrophica, assembly GCF_004346685.1. Lineage (NCBI taxonomy): Bacteria > Pseudomonadati > Pseudomonadota > Betaproteobacteria > Nitrosomonadales > Sulfuricellaceae > Sulfurirhabdus > Sulfurirhabdus autotrophica. The sequence goes on along the minus strand of NZ_SMCO01000002.1, from coordinate 166,421 downwards.
CACTTGTTGAGAGTTCGTTTTTTTATATTGTATCCGGAATGCAATTATGGTGATTTTTTGGATAATATCCGGGTTGATGATGGTGTCTGTTCTTGCATTTCTAATACCACCCTTGTTATCTAAAAAACCGTTAAGCGGCGTTGAGCAGAAGCAGTTGAACGTGTCGCTTTATCGGGAACAAATGAATGAGCTAGAGCACGATTTAGCCAATAGGACACTCAGTATGGAGCATTATGACGAAGCAAAAAGTGAACTTGAGCAGCGCATGATGGAAGATGTTTCGGTATCGCAAAAATCAATAGTTGCGAAATCGCATTTTAATTATGCTGTAGCCATTACGTTCTTGTTGCTGTTACCCGGGATAGCAATTGCGCTTTATGTGAAGCTTGGATCTCCACAGTCAATAGATAAGCAAAGAACAGTGCAAGCCCCCGTTATGGCTGCTGAACAAACAGAACGCCCGGCAGCAGATCAGATGCAAGCTTCGGTCATTGGTTTTGTTGAACGCCTGAAAGACAGGTTAAACCGAGTGCCGGATGATACCGAGAGCTGGGTAATGCTAAGTCGTTCTTATGTGATGCTCAAGCAATATCCCGAAGCAGTGAAGGCTTTTGAACGTGCCACAAAACTGGTTAATAACGATGCAACATTATTGGCAGATTATGCGGATGCGTTGGCAATGGCTCAAGGCCGCAGTCTGGAAGGAAAACCAGAAGCACTGGTGCAACAAGCTTTGAAAATTCACCCCGAAAATGAAAAAGCGCTGTACCTTGCAGGCACAGCATCGTACAACCGGCGTGATTATAAAAATGCTGTTAAATATTGGGAAAAGCTGTACGCATTGCTACCACCGGGTAAAGAATCCAACAAAGAAATAACGCTAAGTATTCTGGATGCGAAAGCGCGAACAGGTGACAAGGCAGCAGCAATGCAACTGCAATCGGAAATGAAGGGGCTGGTCCCGGATCAACCATCCAACGTATCAACTCAGCAAGCAGGCGTGGTGGGGAAAGTGAGCGGCGTAGTGGAGATTGCGCCAGCGTTGAAGGCTAAGTTAGTTACGGATGCCAAGTTATTTGTGTTTGCCCGCGCTGCCAACGGTTCAAGAATGCCTTTGGCTATTCTTAGTAAAACAGGGGGAGCACTTCCCTTGAAATTTCAATTAACAGATGATATGGCGATGACGTCCAAAATGAAGCTTTCCAGTTTTGAGCAAGTGCAGGTAGTCGCTCGCTTATCAAAATCCGGATCTGCGGCACCGCAAAGCGGGGATCTGGAAGGATATAGCAAGCCTGTTAAAGTCGGTTCGGAATCGTTAAGAATCATGATTGATCATGAGGTGCCTTAATAAACCTTGTGAAAATCATTCAGCAGTACATCAGAAAAGTATGTATTGGTATATGACATCAATATGTTGCGAAGAAAAATTGAATCAGATAAAAAAGGGGTTTTTTGTTTTTAATAAGTTAGCAGTCAATTTAAAAGGTAATTTTTGATTTCGTTTGAATGAGTTATTACATGACGCTTGCCTAAGTTTCGGCTGCGGAGTACTATTTTGTATATATAAAAAATAGCCATCTACCGGATTATAAATAAAAAACATCATTAAGCCGTACCGGGGATTGGACATCATCACACTCATATTGAACGGAAACAAATGTATTGCATTTCGAAATGCCAATGGCAGGACAGTGCATGCTTGTGCGGGGATGTTTTTGTTCCCATGCAAAATATGGACGAGTCGAAATTTTATCATGCTTTTAAATGGTGGAAACTCGCCATTTTTGTTGTATTTTTCATTGCAATAGCATTCCCTTTTCAAGTATTGGCTGTTTCAGATCCGAATAAACCCCCTCTGACATTTGGTGTTTTTCCACGCTGGAATGCACAAATCATGGTGCGGAATTTTTCGCCACTTGCCCATGTTCTTAGCCAGTCATTGGGTCGTGAAGTGCGTGTTGAAACTGACAAGGATTTTAATTCATTTATGGCGCGCGTTCGTGCTGGTGAATTTGATATTGTTTACTTGAATCAACTGCAATATGTACAAGCACATCAAGCTGCCGGGTACATTGCCATAGCCAAACTTTGTGAAAGCCCTGAATGTACCATCTCTGCGGCAATCGTTGTCAGAAATGATGGAGGAATAAAAAATATAGCCGATTTACGTGGTAAAACCATCGCATTTGGTGATCGGAATGCCATGGTCAGCTATGTTTTGGCTAAAAGTGTCCTTCAAGCAGCAGGATTACCGCAGGATCAATATCGCATGATCTTTACCAAAAACCCGCCTAACGCGCTATTTGCGGTTTACAACAGCGAAGCTCAAGCTGCTGGTGTGGGATCGTCTGTGTTTTCTCATCCGGAAATTGTTCAGCGAGTAGACAAAACACAATTACGGGTGTTGATCGAAAGTAAACCCATACCACAATTGCCACTGGCAGTCCGCCGAGATATGGACCCACAGCTAGTCAATAACATCATGAAAGTGTTGCTTCAATTGCATCGGCATATGGAAGGCGTTTCCATTCTAAAAAAGTTGAATGCAGACAGATTTGAAGTGGCCAACGACGCAGAATACGCAATGTTAAAAAGTTTGCTGGAAACCGCAGATGCTGGAAATTAAGCAGTGGCTGGCTCGCCCACGTGGTATTCAAACGCGTTTTTTTTTGACGCAAGCATTATTTGTCGCAACGTTCATGACCATGCTTGGCGTAGCTTTGTTTATCAATCAACGCCAGAGTATGGAAAAACGGCTGGCTCAAGATACGCAAGCCCTGACGCAATTTCTTTTTGATAAGGGAAATGCTTCTTCCGGATTTTTAGCGAGAATAGCGCCTCAGGGTATCCTTTCATACGATTACTTATTGCTTGAGGGTTATGTTGAAGAATTGTCGTCAGATTCAGATATTTTATATGTGGTGATATTTAATCCTGCTGGCGTACCCTTGACGCATTTTCTAAAATTGAAAGAACCTTATTTCCAGCAATTTGGTAAATCAATCAAGCAGAGTGATTTTTTAAGCGTGCTTACTAAAGCGCGTAATGATCCAGGGTTATTAGTGGTGCGACGTCCAATAGAATATGAAGGTGTTAATTTGGGTGTGGTTGAAATTGCACTTTCTCGTACTCGTATTACGCACCGCGCTCAAGAGCTTTCCAGAAATCTGGAAATCGAAATACAGCGTATTGCCGTCATTACGGCAAGTTTAATTGTTATTTCGCTGGTTGTATTGTTGTTACTGATTGAAGGGATTTTTCGTCGTACTGTAGTATCGCCAATTCAATCACTGATGTCCTGGATGTCACGTTTACAGGGCGGTGATCTGAATGCAAGAGCGCCCATTCTGCATAAGGATGAAATAGGTTTACTTGCTCAAAGTTTTAACCATATGGCGGATGAGTTGCAGTCGCAATTAAATAAAATTGAGGAACAGCGTTGCAAGTTTAAAGAAACGCGGGATTATCTGGCAAATATCCTGGATAACTCTGCTGACATGATGGCGACCACGGGACTTGATGGCCGTATGGTGGAGTTTAATACCGCATCAGAACGCACTTTGGGATTTTCCAGGGCAGAGGTGATAGGCAAACCTTCATCCATGATTTATCAGGATTGTGCTGAGCTGGACAGGCTCTATGGCGTGGTATATCAAGGACAGCCAGTACAAAATGCCGAAACTCGCCTGACCTGCAAAAATGGTAAGATTATTGATGTTGAAGTGACCCTTTCTCCTTTGCGTGACAATGCCGGCATGTTGATTGGCGCAATATGTATTGGGCGTGATGTGACGCTGTCTAAAGCTTTGAGAAATGAACTGATTCAATCTGAAAAAATGGCATCCATCGGTCAGGTAGCTTCGTGGATAACCCATCAGATTCGCAATTATCTTGGTCGTATTTTAATGAATGCGGCGATTTTGCACCCTCAGACTATTGAAGGGGGTGTGTATAAAGCACATCAGGATATGTTAGTTGCAATTAATGAAATGGACAGAATGGTAACGGACCTGCTGGATTACAGCCGAACCTTGAAACTGCATTTTGCACCGCTCAACCTCAACGCTAGCCTAGCCAGTTTGTTAGAACCCATTTACAAAGAAATATCAGAAAAAATCACCGTCGAACATAATTTTGCACCGGATTTACCCCAGGTTTACGCAGATGTATTCAAGCTCGAACAAGCACTTAATAATGTGTTGAAAAATGCGGTTGAAGCCATGGTAAATGGCGGAAAACTTAGTGTGAGTACAGCAGTAGGACCGAAAGAAGGTTTCATAACAGTTGAAATTCAGGATACGGGTGAAGGCATTGCCTCAGAAGATATTCAAAGTGTTCTGCGTCCGTTTTTTACAACCAAGCAAAAAGGTACCGGTCTGGGAATGGCAATGGCATCGCGAATTGTGGAAGCACATGGTGGAGAAGTTCAGTTAAAAAGCCAGGTTGGTGTGGGTACTTCAGTTATCTTTATTCTGCCGATAAGCCGGAGAAAAAACCGAAATGAGTGATTTGATGATATTGGTGGTGGATGATCAGGAATCCCACCGCGAACTGGTTCGATCGGTGCTGGAAGCGAATGGATACAGTGTGGCAACAGCATCTTCTGGCGCAATTGCATTGCAACGAGTACAGCAAGGGGGTATTCGGTTAGTGTTGACCGATCAGCTCATGCCTGGCATGTCTGGCGTAGAGTTGATGCAGCAAATCCATGGAGGGCGTCCTGATTTGCCAGTGGTCATAGTAACAGCGCATGGTTCTGTAGATTCCGCCGTTAATGCAATGAAAGCAGGGGCTATAGATTATATTCAGAAGCCGTTTTCGCCCGAAGAATTGATGCTCGTAGTACGACGGGTGCTTGAGCGGCAGGATCTGGTTGAAGAAGTACGCACATTGCGTGAACGTGTAGGAGACCCTTATCGTTTTGAACGCATTATCAGTAAAAGCCCCAAGATGCTGGAAATTTTCGAGATGGTACGTAACCTGGCTGATCTGGATACAACCGTTCTCATTACGGGAGAAACCGGCACGGGTAAAGAACTGGTTGCCAGTGCAATTCATTTTCACAGTAACAGGCGCGATCAACGCTTTGTCCGAATTAATTGCGGAGCGCTGACTGAAACGCTGCTGGAAAGCGAACTGTTTGGGCACGAGCGGGGTGCCTTTTCCGGTGCAATACAAGCCAGAAGAGGGAAATTTGAGTATGCAACGGGAGGGACGTTGCTCCTGGATGAAATTGGCGAAATTTCTCATGTGATGCAAGTGAAATTATTGCGCGTATTGCAGGAAAAAGAGATTCAGCGAGTAGGTGGAAATGAAACCATCCCTGTTGATGTGAGAATACTTGCAACAACCAACAGAAATTTGGAGCAGGCAGTCGCAGACGGCACATTCCGGTCTGATTTATATTATCGTTTGAATGTTGTCCGCATGCAATTACCGCCATTACGTGAACGCATGGAAGACGTACCTTTGCTTGTAGAGCACTTTATTAAAGTTTTTTGCGATAAAACCGGAAGGCACCTTACGGGAATCAGCCACGATGCACTTAACGCGATGCTGGCTTATCACTGGCAGGGCAATGTACGTGAATTGGCCAATGTAATGGAGCGTGCATCAGCACTCACAGTGGGGGAGGTGATTAATTCTGTGGAACTGACTGCTACTCAAATTCAACCCCCTGAGCACACTCATCAGGGTATCAACTTGCCGTTGAATTTACCCTTTAAAGAAGGCAGGCAAAGCATCATTGCGGAATTTGAAAAAGCCTATCTGTCTGAATGTCTCCGTCGATTTAAGGGTAATGTGGCGCATTGTGCACAACACTGCGAAGTCGATAACAAAACGTTCTATAGGAAAATGCAGGAATACGGTCTGGACAAGCGTGATTTCAAACACTTGTAAAAGATGCGGAATGATTCGTGTGTGAAAATGCACAACTAGGGATAAGTTGCGAAAAACGGAGCAAGGGGCGCACAATCACTCAGTGAGTGTTAAAAAGCGCAAGGTTGGTGAAATCTGGTTAGGGGGTGAATCACATCTGCTGATATTTTGTATATGCGCCCATGACCTTAGGTACATACCTGATAGTTTCATTATATGGCGGAATACGATTTCCATGCCGGATGACGGCGTTTTCACCTGCATTATATGCAGCCAGTACCAGTTTCAAATCATTGTTGAATAGTTGCATCAGGTCGCTGAGATATTGTGCGCCCCCTGAAATATTCTGCATAGGGTCATAGAGATTGGAAACACCATAACGCTTTGCTGTATCAGGCATGATCTGCATCAGGCCTACCGCTCCTTTGGGAGAAACAGCATTGGAATTAAAACCCGACTCAGTGGCAATGACTGCTTCCAGCAAAGCGGGTTCAATGTTGTAAGTCTGCGCAGCCTGTTTGACGAAATGGCTATAACGCTGACGATTTTCTGCGGATGCAGTGTTAACACGTCCCGGTTTGTTAACGGAAACAGTTGGATTTTCTGATGGGGTGCGCATGTACAGCGTATAACGACCGTCTGACGGAACATTGCTTAAATGGACTGTACCATCTGCTGCTGTGAAACTATATATATCAGCCCATGCTGGACTCGATATGAGTAACAGAATAAGTGAAAAGGAAATAATTGTTGGCTTGGCTTTCATAACACGAAATGCTAGTGCAATATTCTTTGACAAGCAAGCAGATTTATCTAAGTCAGGTCATTAACATAATCCGCCATCTTGTTCAAACAGTGATTCAAATGTTACTGCAGGTGATCGTTTTATGCGCCGGTATCCCCGCAGCCCATTTAACTTGGTAACAGGGGGAAAGAATGGGTGTTACCAACCCTAAGCACGCGTTGACTCTTTCATAAAGGTTTGCTCAACTTGCACAACATGCAATTGGTTTGTGATCAATGATAGTCAGGAACTCGCAGACACTGTACTGACACAATATCCAGAAGGTTTCAAGGTTGCAGCACAAAAGCTTCGAATGCATTTAAAGCCAGGGGGCGACTAAAAAAATACCCTTGATATGCATAACAACCTGCACTCGCCAGAAATGCGCATTGCGCGTCTGTTTCAACACCTTCCGCAATGACGCTTAACCCCAAGTTCTGTGCCAGTGCCACGATGGTTCTGGCAATGGCTGCATCGTTGGGGTCGCTGAGGAATAAATGACAAGTCCGACGGCTGATACGCGCGGAACGGAAACTCCCAAGACTAGCAGCAGGAGATGGGTTTGAATCGAATATGTACGCAATGTTTTACACCAGTAGTCCAATGATTATTTTAAGCGAAACATTTATCTGGAAAGCCTGAATCAAAGACATAATTCAGGCGATCAAAATCAGCGAACTGATAACAAGTTGTTAAATAATTACGCACTTGTGCTGATTAATGTACCTATTGGAATTGGTAATTTACATTCACGAATTGTCCCAATAAAATTAAAGTATCGACATAATTGCCAATATCTTTAGTAAACGTTTTTACGATCAGCTACTTAACTTAGACCTTTATCTCCCAAGTGACCCATGTAGATGACGATATTTGGCACGGCCAAGATTCAGAGTGAACGAATGGATGTCTACCCTACGCAACTTGGTACTAGTTAGTTGTCAGCCAGGGTTTCAAATGGGCACTTTAAAGCTATTTGCTGGTGTGGGCATATGCAAACAAATAAGCCTTCAGCTCTATCTATGGGCTAAATACTCGAACTTACTAGTTTTGAGGCTGAATAATGGAAGATGGTGGTTGAGGAATGGTTTGCGGGATTGCTGGATTTTGATTGGGTGCTGTTCCAGTAGCTAATGTTTGTGTTTGCGTGGTGGCGGGGCTGGTGCGTGGCGCAAAGAAGGCCCACTCAGAATATTTCTTTTTATTTTCAAACAGGCTGTCTGCAGGGCGAAAGTCACCCGTTTTAAGTGGCTCGTCTGTAGAGAGGCTGTAAACGCCCATAATGCCACCATTTGTACCAGGAATCACTCCCCATTCTTCATTGCCGGTTATCGGGTCTTTATATTTTTTCCGGATATAGCGTTTTGTAGTGACGTAGCGTGAATCCTTGACCAGTTCGTCCAGTGAAGTCGGATATTTTTTTGCGGCGCCTGGACTCTCCTGATAATAATGTGCAATGGCTTTCCGGTATTGATCGCCAATATAGAGTAGCTGTTTTTCTTTTTCACGAGTTTGAATGTTGTGCCACATCTGGCCCACAGCAGCTAGGCTGATACCCATGATAGCCACAGCAATCATCAGCCCGATATAGGTGAAACCTCGTTGAAAAACGTATGGTTTTTTAAACGTTGAAATTTTGTAAGCTGCCATGTCAAGTTCAATATTGGTTTTTCGGGCACTTTTGTGGTGCTTATAGCAGATTTGAAAGCCAAATTCCTATACTATCGTATTTTTTTAGAATATAACAAGAATGTCTAAGTAGCCAATCTATGCACAACGAGTTACACGCTGATCAGGCTTAAAATGTATTAGTTGAAATTTCCCGAATTTTGAGGAGCGTAATACTTTTAAGGATATTTGTTTCAGATTGACGCGTAGTATATTCTTATTGCATAACGGTCAATTCAATTTTGAGTTTTTATAATAAATTCTACTATGATCATTGAACTATTATCAACAAAACAAGTGATTATCAGGATAGCAGCCATTATTGCATCTGCAGAATTCCTGATTATGCTTGTTTTGCGCATTGTTCCCTTTGAAATGAATGCAATTGCAGAAGCAGTGCTGGACGTAATGCTGTTGGCAACTTTGTCTACGCCAGCTGTTTACTTATGGGTGATTAAGCCTTTTGTGAATGCGCGTGATGATGCTCTAGGTCAAATCAGTCACTTGGCATTTACCGATGCGTTGACGCAACTGGCAAATAGACGTCATGTTTTAAAACATCTGGAAAGAGTGTTAGCGAGCAGCGTTAGACATAAGATTTTTGGGGCTTTGCTGGTAATTGATTTGGATGGCTTTAAGCGTGTAAACGATGATTTTGGTCATGATGCGGGCGATGCGGTGCTGGTTGAAATAGCTACACGCTTTAGGTCTTCCATTCGAACAGAAGACGTTGCAGGGCGAATGGGGGGGGATGAGTTTGTTGTTATGGTTGATCATTTGGATGTTGATGAGCCGCAAGCAAAGGATAAATCGTTACGAATCGCTGAAAAGTTGATTAATCTGGCAAATAGGCCTTTTGATTTTAACGGCCATGTACTGCACGTTGGTGCCAGCATCGGAATATGCCTGTTAGGATCGGAACGACTGGATGCGGTTGAGGCATTGAATAAAGCCGATATGGCTATGTATCGTGCAAAGAAATCAGGAAAAGGTTGTGCGGTTTTATATGATAAAAGCTGGGAGTGAAGCTTAGGATTGCCTGGTGATTACTCCTTGGAACTCCAGGCCAAAACGTATTAAGTATTGCTTTAACCGATGTGAGTCATTGATGCTGGATTTTTGTGTGCGGCTGCGATTAAATAATTTACGACCTGCTTCTGCAAGACTCCGGCTTTCTCTGCATATATTGATGACTTGCGTCAGTTGAATTTGATCAAACAAATCAATTTCGGTTAATGTTTCTGATGGTAAAATTTCACTGAGTATTTCAGTTGAGAATGGTTGCTTATCTGAAAATCCGGACCACCCTTTTTGTAGGCGCAAAATCTCACCTTCTACAATTTCTTCCGTAATCCTGCCTCCGGTTGCCAAAGTGGCCATGCGGGTAATGCTGGAATTGAGATCGCGGAAATTTGCCCGCCACATTGCTTGCGGTGAGCGAGCAAATTCCAGATAGTTTTCACGCGCACCTTTATTAAAATTCACTTTGTGTCCGGCTTTAATGGTGAATTGGTGCAACTCGTGTTCTATGTTTGGTTCCAGATCTTCTATTCTGTTTCTTAGGGAAGGTAGCTCATAAGTCCACAGGTTAATACGTGCCAATAGATCTTCGCGAAAAAGTCCCAGACGAACTTGCTCGAATAAATCTCTGTTGGTTCCTGCGATTAACTGAAAATTACTGCTTACTTCAATATCTGCGCCAAATGGCATAAAAATCTTGTCTTCAATTGCCCTGAGCAGCATTGCCTGCTCGTCTAGGCCGAGTTCGCCAATTTCATCCAGAAACAGCAAGCCGTTGTCTGCTTCCCGTAACAACCCGGCGCGGGTGTTAAGCGCACCGGTGAATGCGCCTTTTACATGGCCAAAAAGGGCAGACATTGCATTGTCGCCCCGCAAAGTGGCACAGTTAACCTCAACCAATTTACCCTTTATTTGCCCACGCTGTTTCTTCAGATCATAAATGCGTTTTGCAAGGCGTGACTTGCCTGCTCCGGTTGGTCCGGTAAGCAGGATGGGCGCGGAGGATCGGATAGATACATGTTCCAGTTGTGAAATTAATGCATTGAATGCTGTGTTGTGTGTTTCTATTCCGCTTTTCAGATAGGTGATGCCATCCATGGCCTCACGCTCAAAACGTGATGCAATCTGATCGTATCGCGAAAGATCAAGATCAATGATCTGGTATTGCCCCTTTGGCCCTTCTTCGCCTGGGGAAGTTTGCAGCAGTTTGCCGGGTATGTATCTTGCCTCAGTCAATAAATACAAACAGATTTGGGCTACATGTGTTCCCGTAGTGATATGGACATAATAATCACTTTGTTCAGGGTCAAATGAATAGCTGCGTGTGAAATCCAATAGCTGACTGTATACCTCCTCAAAATCCCATGGATCACTGTAATTAACCAGATAAGGGATGACACTTGTTTGCGGAGATATTTCGCGCATGTCGCGCATGGTGATCTCGGCAAGTGCAGCCTCTTCCGGGTGATGGATCAACACAAACTCATTAACGGGCAGTTCTGCATGCATGAGCAGCGAAACATTTGGACGCCACCGTTTCGTTCTGTTTCTGCCAAGGCCGCCATGATCTAGCCTGGAACCCAAAATGCCGATTATCGTTGTATTCATTTAGATAGCAACTTATCTTGTAAGATAGATTTATTGTATATTAAATTTATCGCGCCAATTTATTATTTGTTTAATAGTGTGAATTATTTGTTTATTTACAATTGGATAAAAATATTATGCTGAAATTAATTATTTCTGGCACAGCAATTGCTATCTGATAACTGTGAATAACAATAAGTTGAAAGGAATAAATATGAATACACCATACGAAGTTTTAAGTGCCGAAGGCCAACATCCAGTTAAATCATGGACAAGAGGTGTGCAATTTGACGATAACGCCAAGCAGCAGCTGCGCAACATTGCCCAGATGCCATTTATTCATAAATGGATCGCTGCCATGCCAGATGTGCACGTTGGTAAGGGCGCGACAATTGGTAGCGTGATACCGACAATTGGCGCAGTAATTCCGGCGGCCGTAGGTGTGGACCTTGGGTGCGGCATGATGGCGGCAAAAACATCACTTACTGCTGCACAGTTGCCAGATTCGTTAAGTGCAATGCGTGCGGAAATTGAGAAGCGAGTACCGCATGGACGCTCGATTCAACATCGTGGTGTACGTGATACAGGTAGCTGGGGTAAAGCGCCAGAAGAAGTGTTGCAAGCATGGGCGCCCTTACATGCCGGGTTTGAGCATTTGTGTGAAAAGCATCCTTTTTTGAAGAACACGAACAACTTGAATCATTTAGGGACGTTGGGTACAGGGAATCACTTTGTAGAAATTTGTCTGGATGAAGCAGATGCAGTGTGGGTGATGTTGCATAGTGGTTCACGCGGAGTAGGTAACCGTATTGGTACGTACTTTATTGAGCAAGCCAAAAAGGATATGGAGCGATGGTTCATTCACTTGCCGGATAAAGATTTGGCTTACATACCCGAAGGGAGTGAGAATTTTCGCCACTATATCGAAGCAGTTGCATGGGCACAGGATTTCGCTCGCGCAAATCGGGAGGTGATGATGTTGAACACATTAAGCGCCATGCGCGAAGTCATGAATGTGAAATTTGAAGCTGATGTTGAAGCGGTGAATTGCCACCATAACTACATCAGTCGTGAAAGTCATTATGGTGAAAATGTCTGGGTAACGCGTAAGGGGGCCGTAAGCGCGCGCAAGGGCGAGATGGGAATTATTCCGGGCAGCATGGGGGCGCGATCTTTCATCGTACGCGGACTTGGGAATGAGGAAAGTTTCTGTAGTTGCAGCCACGGTGCGGGGCGCGTGATGTCAAGAACTGAAGCCAAACGCCAAGTTACGTTGGCTGAACATATTAAAGCGACGGAAGGCGTGGAATGTCGTAAAGACAAAGATGTTATAGATGAAACCCCCTCTGCTTACAAACCCATCGAACAGGTGATGGCTGCACAGGCGGATTTAGTCGAAATTGTTCACACCTTAAAGCAAGTAGTTTGTGTAAAGGGGTGATAAAAAATTTTAGTGTGGGCCTGTTATCAGCGGAGCAGATTCAAAAATCTGTCTGACGCAGCCGTCAATGGCGAACTGCGTATCGATAACAAGCAAGTACTGAAAATTGCCGCCATAGCTCAGTCTGGTAGAGCACCGATGCAAATCGGGTGTCGTTGGTTCGAATCCATCTGGCGGCTCCATCGCTATAGCTCAGCTTGGTAGAGCGCTGAAATAGTCATTCAGTTGTCGCCGGTTCGACTCCGGCTAGTGAAACTACCCTGTCACGGTAGCTGTAAAAAATAGCCCGCAAGGGCACAGGTAAGCCTCCAGGCGGCGGGAGGAATGAAGTGAGCGTGAAGCAGTAACATTTAACGCCTGATTCAGGAATTCCAACGCCAGCTCAGGTACTGCCTTGTATCAGGGTTAGCGTGCGCGCAATTGGCAACAAGCAGTTTGCCTGCACGTCACAATGATGCAAGCCAGTACTTGAGTGGAGACACTGCCAACGATTGTTAATCAGGAGAAGTGCCATGAAATTATTCATGTTGGAGTACAAGAAAATCATCATTGCAGAGTCTCAGCGAGGCTTGCTATTCAAAGATAAACAGTTCGTCAGGGTTTTGGTGCCTGGCGTACATTATGTGTGGGACTGGCAGAACCGGTATCAGGTGCAGGTCACCGATATTCTCACCACCTTGCAGGCGGGCGTGAGCAAAGAAGTGATTTATCTGGCCGAGCTTCATGCAGAGGCATTTGCTACGCACTTGCAAACATGGCAAACCGGTGAGCAGGAAGTGGGTTTGGTCTATCAGAATAATGTGCTGAAAGATATTAAAGCGCCTGCTCAGCAAGGTGCTTACTGGAAGACCCAGCATGCTATACGTATTGAGAAGATCGATATCAGAGAAGATTTTTCAGTATCCAAAAAGCTGGCTGCGTTACTCACCAATGCCAAGGACGAGTTGCTGAAACTGGCTACGTCAGCAGCAGTGACCAGTGCTAGCATACCTGAGCGGCATGTCGGGTTTCTGGAGGTGGATGGCGAAAATGTTGGCACATTGGTTGCAGGTACCTATGTCTGGTGGAAATTTAACCGCAAAATTGCGGTAACAATGCTGGATGGTCGTTTGCAAAACATGGAGGTTAACGGGCAAGAAATTTTGACCAAAGACCGCGTCAGTTTACGCGTAAACCTGTCATCAACCTGGCAGATTAAAGATGCCCGTCTGGTTAAATCAGAACTGGCTGATGCCAAAGACTATTTGTATCGAGAGCTGCAACTGGCTTTGCGTACGATAGTCAGCACACAAACACTGGATGAATTGCTGGTAGATAAAAATTCACTAAACCAGCAGGTGCAGGCGATTGTTGTTGAAAAAGCATTGTCTTATGGTATTGAAGTTAAGACGGTTGGTGCACGCGATATTGTTTTGCCTGGCGAAATGAAAGCTATTCTGACTCAGGTTGTGGAAGCGCAAAAAGTGGCAGAAGCAAACCTGATCAAACGGCAGGAGGAAACGCAGGCAACGCGATCATTGCATAACACCGCGAAGGTGATGGAAGGGAACCCTGTTTTGATACGCTTAAAAGAACTGGAAATACTGGAAAAAATCTCAGGCCGGATCAGCACACTTAACGTTTATGGTGGGTTAGATGGGGTGATGAACGATATGGTCCGGTTAACTGACCGTAGCGTTAAAGCGGTGTAGATGTTTTGAACTGGCAAACTTAATGGATTTTCCAATAAGCTTGCCAGTTTTTTTCAATTGTAAAATTTTTATCAAGGTTGATTTCATTAGCGGATAATTCAAAACCAAGTCTTAACTTATGGCACATTAAGTGGTTTTCTAATCCTCGTTAGGAGAATATTTCATGTCTTACGATGAAGGGCTTGCCCAAAGATTGAGAGAACTTCTCCCGTCGCAGCAGAACATTACCGAGAGGAAGATGTTTGGCGGGTTAGCCTTCATGTCTCGTGGATATATGTTTGTCGGAATTGTGGGGGATGTTCTTATGGCAAGAGTGGGCCCGGAGTATTACGAGCTGGCACTATCCAGGCCGTACGTACGCGAGATGGATTTTACTGGTAAACCGATGAAGGGGTATGTATACGTTGAATCTTCAGGATATGAGGAGGACTCGGATTTATCGGAATGGGTATTGAAGTGTCTTGATTTTGTTCATTCGCTCCCTTCGAAGAAACCAAAATGAACGCTTGGTGATCGGTCAGCTGATTTTTATTTCTAATCAGTTCCCTTTGTATAATTTACAGTCGGCAATACGCTTTTCTATAACGGCCATTTGCGATAGATAAATGGCCGATCCTACATCGCCAAAGCGCTGTTTGAAAACGTTTTCAGGCATGCTTTCTGGTAAATCGCCGACTCTAGGGATGATGACTTTTTCCTGTACGCCTTCGGATAACAGTTTTTGAACACGCCTGGCATTTTCAGGCGAGGCAGTGGCCAGTTCACCGAAACGGGTACCTGCACGGTCTGCTGCTATGTCTGTAAAGCTGAATCCGCTCCCTCCCTTTGAATCTGACACTTCCTTATACACGCCGACTGCATTCGACAGGGAAATGTCTGCGCCTGCAGCAATTGCGGCAGAGGTGAGGAAGTGCTGGGCAAAATCAATGCGCTGCTCAAGCGTGAGTGAGAAACGCCAGGGATGGCGAATTTCTGTAGGGACCAGAGTAGACATGCCATGGCCGCTTGCCCATGCGCCAAGTACCAGCAGTAGTGCACGGTTTTCAGCGATGGGGTCACCCATGATGCTGCGTGCTTGAGCAAATTTAAACATGGGTTTCATCATGTTGGCGGCGGAGCCGGACATTGCCGTACCGGTTGATTGGAGCGCCATTAAATGTGCATGATAGGCAAGCAGGATAGTGGAGTCGGCGCCAGATATAAAGTGCCGGCTGAGTTCCCCCAGCTGATCTGGTCGCCACTGGTATGTCATGTTTAATCTATCGGGTTGAAGATTAAACTGCTGAATAACACTGTGAGCTAGTTGGTATTCTCTTGTTTGTTTGGTGCTGGTTAACAATTCATGAACAATTAAATTCGCCATAAATGTGGGAACGGTGAGAGAGCCCAGTTTCAGTTTGGTAATTTCAGGTTGCCCTTCTGATTCTTCTACAGCTAGCCATACATTCAGGTAAGTGGGAATGGGGATGGCCGGTAACTTGATGCTGCTTTCTACCTGCATGGCATTTTCTGTTATATCGATACGTGCGCCACCATGACCCGTTCTGTGTAACAGGTAGTTGGCTGCCAGGCTGAGATCTTGTTGATTGATCGTTATGCTGTGCAGGGTTCCCGGCACTAAATAGCGGGGATTATTTTGTCTCAGGATAGCTTCCGCACGGGCAATGTCCAGGTGGGACAAATTGGCTGATTCAGGTACGGCTGGTTTCGAAGAGAGTGCAAGCCAAATGAGCAATACGCACGCAAAAGGCAGGATAAGCAGGAAAAATAAAAGCAGCCGCAAAGTAAATCGCATATGAACTAGAGCGTTATCGCACGTTTTAATGGTTGAAGTAATGAGTTTTTATGTGTGAAGGATAACATGGTGTGCCTGGTTAAAAATGAATAAACGGATTGCTGATTTAATTTCTAAACAAGGCTTGGTGAAAACCAGCTCAATGCACCTGTTTGGGTAAAGAGAATTTATGGAACTGGCTGGCTGAGGTAATATGGTGTTTTCGCTCTTCAATACCGTACGATGAATTCACACATGCAGGCAACAGGCCCTATGACAGAAGAACAAATAAAACAATTGGAAACATGGCTGGTATCCCCGGTCTTCAAGGGTAAAGCGATGCCTTTGGATAAATTACAAGGCTTGCTATGTGCTGTTGTCAGTTCGCCAGATGTTATTCCAGCCAGTCGCTGGATAGCAGAAGTGCTTGGAACCAAGCCAACTATTGAATCAGAAGCCCAGATTAATGAGTTTATGGGGCTGTTGATGGGGTTTTACAATCATGTGGTATCCCAGTTCATGGATGACGGACAGCATTTGAACCTTATGCTGAAAGCTGAAAGTCAGGGAGATGAACGAGACAGCTATCAATCCTGGTGTGATGGTTATATTTTAGGTTGGTCACTTTCTAAACAGGAATGGATGACGCCGGGTAACGAGCCGTTAAAAAAACTGACATTTCCCATTTTGCTTTTATCTGGTGCGTTCAAGGAGGATGCAGAAAACAGGGGAGAGGAGTTTATGCCACCTGATGAATACGAAAAACTGGTGCTGGAATGTATGGCAGTGCTGCCGGATAGCGTATTTAAAATTTACAACTATTGGCTGGCTCAGCGCAAGCATAGCCCGGTCAAGCGAGATACCCCTAAAGTGGGCCGCAATGATACCTGTCCTTGCGGAAGTGGTAAAAAGTACAAACAATGTTGTGGCCAGTCGCGTACCTTGCATTAATCAGTTAATGGTTTCTGAAACAGATTGAAGGAATGGCATAGTGAACATTGAACTGACTTTATATGAAACACGCATTATTGGCGCGCTGATTGAAAAGGAAATAACCACGCCTGAGCAATATCCGCTCTCCCTTAACGCGCTGACCAATGCATGCAATCAGAAAAGCAGCCGCGATCCGGTTCTGGAACTGGATGAGGCAACGGTTTTGCAAACAGTGGATGAGCTGGTTAAAAAACATATGGTGAATGCGCAGACGGGTTTTGGCAGTCGTGTTGCCAAATTTCAGCATCGATTTTGCAATACAGAGTTTGGTACGCTGAAATTTACCCCACAGGAGTTGGGTATTATTTGTGTTTTACTGCTTCGTGGTCCTCAAACACCTGGAGAATTGCGCACCCACACTAATCGTTTGTGTCAGTTTAATGATATGCAGGAAGTTGAAAACACCCTGAACCATTTAACGGAACGCAATGACGGGCCGTTTGTGGTTAAGTTACCCCGTGAACCAGGAAAACGGGAATCGCGCTATGCACATCTTTTTAGCGGGGAAGTTGTACAAGAAGTTGTTGATTTCACCAATCGCCAGGAGGAAGCATTTTCTGGATCTGATCGAGAGAGACTGGACCGATTGGAAGTGCTGGTTGCTGAGTTGTTTCAGGAGGTTGAACGACTTAAGCAGGGTGCTTAGGGCGGGTGCTATTTATAAATTCCGTTCAAACCCATGATTGTGGTTTTTTCGGGTTAGAATAACCTTTTTCCCGGGATGCGGGATTAACCGTAAAATCGGTTTCAAGGATTAAGTTTGGGGTAGAGAAAGTTATGAAGGATTTGAATCAATTTCTTGGGCTCAATGGAAGCCCGGAAGATGTACAAGAAACGCGCGAACGCCTGCAGCTCTACATTAATCTGAAACTTGAATCCTCTGGCCAGCCCGCCTGCTTGCAGGGAAGTGATGGCGATTTCATGGCCGTTGCACAAGATCTGTTAAGAAGTTATCGCGAAAAATCCCGTTTGTTGAGCGGCTATCTGTGTCCGCCGGATCAGCGTATTCAGGATTTTCTGAATAGCTATCTCTCTGATGTTGCAGGTGGAGATATCCCCCGGTTGCCTGAAGATACTTTGATTCTCGATCGACACGGCGTATCCAGAGAGCTTTCACTACCCATTGATAAAGATGTGTTCAGCAGTGAGTATGTCAGTAGCTACCGTATTCGAAATGGGGTGTTGCATAATCCAGCAAGCGACCGTCGCACTACCAAGGGTTCTTTCCATGTTGCGGAAGGCGGGTTACCTATCCCCGGCGACAAGAAGGCCGTTCCTAAGCTAACGTTTGCGAATTTATTGCGGAAGGCCTTAACACCACCACCGAGTTATATGAAATTGCCGTTTACATCCGGGCAACCCCATGAAGCGAGTATGTTTGTGTCACTCTTGCTGCGTCCGGTGATTTGTCCGGAAATTCCAGGCAGTGAATCAGAAAAAAATATGGAAATTCGGTTTTTTGCGCCAGGCAGCCTGGTAAGCAATCTGGATTTTGTAGAAAGCATTTTCGGAAACGGGGGTAATCCTTATCTTTCCTCCAATGATGCCGGGCTGGATGCAGACCATTGGTCAGGTCACAGCGGGTGTGTGATTCTGGCCCCCCATCTGACGAGATTTACCAAGAAAGAACTGGGCTTGCCAGCATGGGATAAAGCAACGCCACGCCAACAGGTAGATGGCATGTGCTGGAAAGACGAAAGTGAACGTTATAACGATGGCGCTGCGTTCAAGATCACAGCCAGAGATGAGCGAGGCGTGATTGTGACCCTGCTGGCAGATAATTATTACGGCTATTGCAAAAAAGAAGTCAAAACACAGATCAGTTATGCCACAAATTTATTTGGCCTGGCTGAAGAAGAACACGCGGGAGGCGCTTTGGCCTTCCCTCGGCGAAATCATGGTGAGGAATTCGGGGTGGATAGTCACACCCGTGCACCTGGCTATGACTTTGACGATATGGTAGCGCAGTATGGCGAGTTGATGACATTGCAGCCCGAGGGCTATGGGGTAGACAAACAGTTTCCGGATGTGATTTATGTGCCTCAGGATTTGCGCATGGATCTCGCCGGACAAACGATTTCGTGGATGAAATCAGGCGTTAAGCAAACAATAAAACTGCGTCCCGGCAAAATTTACATGCAGCCAAATGGCTACAAAATAGAAATGCAGAAACATCCGGGGGCACCATCCTGGCGTCTGGTGGGTACGGATGCAGAAGGCGTGTTTTGTCATAAGCCTTGCACTGTTTCCGGAGGTGGTAAATCAGAGATTTCCAAATCACTCAATGATGCGGTTATATATGGACCGCTGTTTGTCGCGGATCTGGATAAAGATCTGGATCAGGTGGAAGCGATTTTTCAACGTCACTATGGTGACCGCTTTAAACCAGGTTTTGAACGTGAAGACAGGGATGCGAGCCGTAAATTACTGAGTTCGGAACGGAGTTTGGGTTCTGTTATTAAAGTACTCACCCCTTCCCCCTCCTATACAGACGCTTTTAACAACTGGCTGGAAAGTGTGCCAGATCGCATTCTGGCGCTGGTTTTTATTATCAAGCGCATGTACAGCCCGGACTGGGGTGATAGCTGGCGTCAACGCTTGTCTGTTGATTTTGTAAATGGCCAGCCTGGTCATGAACTCAAACTGGGTGAACGTAAGTTGGTGGGCTCTTATTTACGGATGGGCTTTGAGGAAAATGGCGCATGGCGAGTTTTCAAAATGCGTCAGGATTTTATTGCGGCAGAAAAAGTGCAGAAAGAAGACGACATTACCGCATCGGTTGTCGTACCTGCTGAAGTGCTTTCGAATGTATCCCCAAAAAGTGCGGATGCCAGTGTTAAATTGGTCAGTAATTGCGAGTACCGTTTGTTCCAGCGGCCTGACGAAGCAGTGCACCGCGGATTAGATCGCCAGACTGAACTGGATATAGCTCAGCGTGATAACTTTATTGCCAACTTTGAGCCGCTGAAGGGCGAAGCTCTGTCCGAAATAATGGAAGATGTTGTGGGTTTTGGCCAATATACAGAACCTATGCGAACAATCTTGCGTGAAGCTTCAGAGTCAGACGAATATGTGGTGTCATCAGCTCATCCGAGGATAGTGGATGGAAAGCCAAGCAAAAACCCACGTTATCTCCAATTGCGTCCTGATTTATCGCATCCGGTTCGCCGCTATGTGGCAGAAGTGGGGGCGCGACTGAGTCGGCGACTACCTTTGGAAGTTGCTGTTATTGAACCTGTTAACGCAGTACTGGTCGGCCGACGTAATAACCCGGCTGAACCTGGTATTCGTCCATTAGCCGTGTACAACCCGATTCATTATCAGGAGTTGCCCGAACTGTTCATGGATTTTATTTGCAGTTTGACCGGGAAATCGCCCTCCACCACAGGCGCAGGGAGTGAAGGCGCGCTAACGAAAGGACCATTTAATGCACTCCGGCCGACTGTCGATCTGAATAACGCGCTGGTTTCATTTATTCTTACGGGTTATTCGGGTTTTTCCACAGCGGCAGGCTATATTGGATCTAAATTCCGTGTGGATCATGATGTCAGTTTACTGGTACCTGAAATATGGTCGCGCCTATCTGCTCAGGATCGCGATCCTCACTTTCTGATTGAAAACGGCTATATGGAAAAAGTGGCAGATATCCAGTATGAGGGGCGATCAGTTCAAGCAAGTCGTCTGGGTTATCGCATCACAGAACGTTTTGTACATGGATATTTAGGCAAGATTTTTGATGCGCCTATGTCGGTATTCGGTGAAAGCATTCTCCGCCCGGAAACACAGGATTTGGCTGTTTTTGTAGATGGAGTGGAAAATATTGTAGAAGCGCAGCAAAAAGTGGGCGCATCTTATCTGGAAGATGGCAGCATAGAAGATGCCTGCCCGCCTATCAAAGCGCTGCTGCACATCATGGCAAACGGCAGTTACGAGGGGAAAGACGTGCATGATCCAGCCATTCGCGCCATGTTTACTCGTGAAGCACTGCTGGCCTCGGATTGGTATCTGGAGCGCCTGGAGACAAAGCAGGCTAGGGATGTAACTTTGTGGCAGCGCCATATTCATAACCTTGAAGCTTTTGTCAGTCGCCCTAGTCACCAGGATATGGTGATCAGGCTGGAGATTCATGACCGATTGATGCGGGCCAAAGCCAGGCTTGAAAAAGTGAAGACAGGTGCGTATCTGCAAAGCCTCCGTGGCACCATTGGGGCTGATCCCTTGCGTCCAACGAGAGCGGCTTCTTAAAATCAGCAGGGTTTCAAAGTGTTGTAAGATCAGAAACTGGTCAGCTTTGACTGGTTTGCTGATTGCCGTATGTAAGCCGACATTCATGTGAAGAGGATTGACGCTTTATAATATTGCCAGCAGGTATTAAAAAAGCAACAATAGCGATTAGGCATAATCTCTTCTTAATATGCTTCTATCCAGTATGACAGTGCAGTTTCTCGATAACGAACTGATACTTAATAAACCTGATATGGATGTAAAAACCTCTGACTATCATGGCATAGATTATCGGGCGATATTCGATGCAAACCCTGATGCTGTTTTTATCCTTAGCCTCAAGGGGCAAATTCTGGATGCGAATACTACCGCAGTAAACCGTTATGGCTACAGCCTTGATGATTTCAGAAATATGAATGCAGTTGATTTGGCTGCCAAAGATTTGGTCAAGGAGGTACATGTCCACCTCAGCGAATCCTTGAAATCGGGGAATAAGTTTGAATGGCGGCACCGACACAAAAACGGCAGTGAACTGCCGGTAGAAATCTTCTCACATCCAATTGTTCACAATGGCGAACCTGCCATAATAGCCAGTGTTCGTGACATCAGTCAGCGCAAAAAACTTGAGTTGGCACTACAAGATCAAAAATTTATGCTTGAGCGGATTCTGGATACTCAGCCGGGCACTGTCTACATCTACGATCTGGTGGAGCAGCGAAATGTTTATCTGAACAAGCATTGGCTTACTGCCTATGGCTATACGGTTGAAGAGACACAGGCCATGGGCAGTAATGTGCTCCAGATTTTTCATCCAGAAGATTTGGCTCGTATTATTGCATCCCATGAAGCATGGAAAGAAGCCTCCAGCGGTGACATACGCGAGATAGATTATCGTATTCGGGATAAAGGCGGGGCATGGCATTGGCTGGTAAGTCGTGAAACGCCTTTTGTTTTTGATGAATATGGGCAAGTCACCCAGATTCTCGGCATTGTGCATGATATTACTGAGCGTAAGCAGGTAGAGACGCTGCTTGACGGACAGAAACAAGTGCTAGAGATGATCGCCGTGGGCGTTGCATTGCCGGAAACGCTGACTTCGTTAGTGCAGCTTATTGAAGCTCAGTCCCCTGGAATGTTAGGTTCTATTTTGCTGATGGATGAAGATGGTGTTCATGTACGGCATGGCGCAGCACCCAGTTTGCCAGCTGAATTTGTGGCCGCAGTAGACGGGCAGCCGATAGGCCCGAACGCAGGGTCATGTGGTACTGCAGCTTATCTTAAGGAAGCAGTGTTTGTAGAAGATATTGCCACTGATCCACTTTGGGATGCTTACAAAGAGGCGGCGCTCCCGCATGGGTTGCGTGCCTGTTGGTCAACGCCAATACTCGATACGGAACGGAGGGTACTCGGCACCTTCGCAATGTATTATCGTCAACCAGGGTTGCCACGGCAGGAGCATTTGCAATTTATTGATACCGCCACTTATATCGCAAGCATCGCCATCGGTCGACACATTGCTGAAGCCGAGCTGCGAAAGAGTGAAGAGCGGCTGAGTAATATGATTGATGGCTTTGGCCCAACGACGTTCGTAGGGCTGATGGAGTTGGATGGAACGCTGATTAAGGTCAATCAGTCGGCATTGGATATGGGAGGGGTGGCGTTATCTGATGTGATGGGTAAACCTTTAGACCAGACCTACTGGTTTTCTGGCTTGGAGGAAACACAACAAAAACTTCGTACCGCAATTAAACTCGCAACTCAGGGTGAGGTCTCGCGCTATGATTTTCAGGTGCGCGGCACCGGAAACCATTTGGTTTCTATTGATTTTTCCTTGCAGCCTGTGCGTGACAAGACAGGCAAGATTGCGTTCCTCGTACCATCGGCCAACGATATTACCGAACGTAAGCTTGCAGAAGCAGCGGTGCGTGCAAGTGAGGAAAATTTTCGCGCGATTATCGAATCGTCGCCAGTGGCAATGGCCATGAATGACGAAAATTTGAAAATTACGTTATTGAACAGAAAATTTGTTGATACCTTTGGATATACGTTGGAAGATATTCCAACGCTGGAAGCGTGGTGGCCACGGGCCTATCCCGACCCCATTTATCGGCAACAGGTTGCCCAGGAATGGCATGCGGCGGTAGAAAAAATGCAGCAGAAGGGGGGTGGGTTTGATCCGATGGAATACCGGGTCATGTGTAAGGATGGCACGGTACGTGACATTAGCTTTAGTATGTCATGGATAGGGACGTCCAGTCTGGTGATTCTTTATGACATGACAGAACGCAAACATGCAGAGGAATTAATCCAAAAAAATGGAGCCAGATTTCGCTTTATGCTTGAAACCAGTCCCATAGCAGTAAGAATTGCTGCTTCTGGTGGGCATAACGTATTGTTTGCAAACCAGCAATATGCCGATTTAATCTCGCTTGAACGTGATCAGGTGATTGGAACAGACCCCAAACAGTATTACGCGGATCCCCAGGATTTTGAAGATGCTCTACAACAACTTGAGCAAGGGAAATCGGTAACTAACAATCTGGTGGAATTGAAAGTTTCAGAAACAAAAAAAACGTGGGTGCTGGCTTCTTATTTTAAACTGGAATATGAAAATGTGCCGGCAATATTAGGGTGGTTTTACGATGTTACCGACCTCAAGCATGCCGAAGACAAAATACATCAGATGGCATTTTATGATGTGCTGACGCAATTGCCTAACCGTCGGCTGTTAATGGATCGCTTGAATCAGGCGCTTTCGGCAAGTTCTCGCAATGGGCAGTATGGGGCAGTACTGTTTATCGACCTGGATAACTTTAAAACCCTCAACGATACGAAGGGACACGCGATTGGTGATCTGCTACTTATCGATGTAGCCAGAAGGGTGCAATCTTGCGTACGTGAAGGTGATACGGTGGCACGTCTGGGGGGCGATGAATTTCTCGTGGTACTGGAAACCCTCAGTGCAGATGTGGATGAAGCAGCAGCGCAAGCAGAAATGGTCGCCGAAAAAATACGCACCACGCTGAGCGAATCTTATATGCTCAATGAACGTAGGTGCTATACCACTTCGAGCATTGGTATTGTGCTATTCAGTGGTCGTCAGGAAATTCCCGATGATCTTCTCAGGTATGCGGATACAGCAATGTATCAAGCCAAAATTAGCGGTCGCAATGCAATTCGTTTCTATGATTCAGTCATGCAGCGTGCTATCGATACACGTGCGGAACTGGAAGATGAATTACGGCTTGCATTAAACAAGCAGCAATTTCGGTTGTATTACCAGATTCAGGTGGATAATCTGCGTCGCCCCTTGGGAGCAGAAGTATTGTTGCGCTGGGACCATCCTCAGTATGGTCTGGTTTCACCAGCACAATTCATCCCCCTTTCCGAAGAAACCGGCCTCATCATCCCGATTGGACTTTGGGTGCTTCAAACAGCTTGTGCGCAACTGTCAAACTGGCAAAACGATGCGATAGCCAAAAGCCTGACACTGGCGGTAAATGTCAGTGCCAAACAATTTCATGAGGCTGATTTTGTCTGGCAGGTACAGCGCGTGCTGCAGGAGACAGGAGCAAATCCCACCCTTTTGAAACTGGAGTTGACTGAAAGTGCCATGCTTAAAAATGTTGAGGAAACCATCAGCAAGATGCACCAAATAGAATTGCTTGGGGTGAGTTTTTCCATGGATGATTTTGGAACAGGTTATTCTTCCCTGCAGTATTTGAAACGCTTGCCGTTGAGTCAAATCAAAATTGATCAGTCATTTGTACGGGACATTGTCAGCGACCCTAACGATGCCACTATTGTGCAGACAATTATTGCCATGACAGAAACACTAGGGCTGGACGTGATTGCCGAAGGCGTTGAAAATGAAGCGCAGTGTCAATTTCTTGAGTTGCGTGGTTGTCAGGCTTTCCAGGGTTTTTTGTTTAGTAAACCTTTACCGCTGGGTGAATTTATGGATTTTATTAAAAATAAAATTGAATAATATAAGTCAAAAATTGCAATGGCTCTATTTATATCTGTTCAGAAATACTTCGAATTCTTTAGCGGGTAAAGGTTTGGAAAACAGATAGCCTTGTCCGTAATCACAACCTGCAGCTGCTAATAAATCTCTTTGTTCTGCTGTTTCTACACCTTCAGCGATCACTTTAATGCCAAGCTTGTGAGCCATGGCGATCATGGCTTCGCATAAAACCATATCGTCTGAATCGGGTGCCAGGTTTCTTACGAAAGATTGGTCTATCTTAATATTGTCGATGTTGAATTTCTTAAGATAGGAGAGGGACGAGTAACCAGTGCCAAAATCGTCTAGAGATACGTCTATCCCAGCTTTGTGGAATGTTTGTAGCTGTTTGGTGACACCTTCATTGGCATCCAGCAACAACCCCTCGGTAATTTCAATCACAATGCTTTGTCCGGGCAGATTGAGTTTTTGCAAGTAATCAAACCACTCATTAAAACTGGTCATGTTTTGAATCTGCACTGGAGAAACGTTGATGCTAACCTGAAATGCAGAATGGTGAGATAAACGCCACTTGGCAACTTGAAGCGCCGCATCATGGAATACCCAATCTCCGATTTCAAGTATCATCTGGGTTTCTTCGGCAATGGGGATGAATTCTGCAGGATTGATGAGGCCTCGTGTGGGATGTTGCCAGCGTATCAATGCTTCTGCTTTATGGATTATACCGGTCGATAGCTCAACAATTGGCTGGTAGGCCAAGCGGAAAGATTCAGTCAGTGCGCCCAGGGTAATGCGTAAATCATTGGCCAGGCGCATCCGGTGTTGCACCGCTTCCTGCATGGAGGGAGCATAGAAACTGCAACGATTGCGGCCCTGATGCTTGGCGGCATACATGGCCTGATCGGCATTCCTGAGTAACTCATCAAAGCTGTTAGCATCTTCTGGGTAGAGTGTGATGCCAATACTGGTTGATATGTAGATTACCTGCTCACCTATATCAAATGGTTCTGATAGTTTTTTCAGGATGGTTTGGGTAATGCGTTCCACGCAATCAATGTCCTCCAGTTCTCCTAGAATGACAGCAAATTCATCTCCTCCCAGGCGAGCAACAGTATCAGCTTCGCGCACGCAACTCACTAATCGTTGCGCAACTTCCTTGAGAAGTAAATCACCCATTTCATGGCCAAGGGTGTCGTTTACTTCTTTAAATCGATCCAGATCCAGGATAATCAATGCCAGTTGGAGATTCGCACGATGAGCCTTTTTAATTTCCTGTTCCATGCGATCCTGGAATAGCCGGCGATTAGCCAATCCGGTAAGTGCATCAAAATTGGCATGCTGCCAGATTTGTTCATCGGACTTTTTCTTTTGGGTGACGTCGCGCGCTATGCCGATAAACATCTCCCCCGCATCCAGATTGACTTTGTTAAGGTTAACTTCAACCCATCTTGCATCTGCGCCTGTCGGATGAATGTAGCATTCAAAGCTGACAGGCTTACCTGTAAGTGCTATCTCGAAATGGCGGATAAATTGCTCGCTGCTCTCTTTGTTACCAATGAAGTCGATAATTGGCAGGCGAGATTTATGCTGGGTAAGGAAATCTTCTGATACCCCGAGCCAGGATTGAAGTAGCGGATTGGCGACATGAAATTTCATTTCGTCACATAAGACGAAGATGCCATCGTTTGCGCTGTCGATATAAGCGCGTAATAAGGTACGGTAAAATTCGCTATCGGTCATAGAGTGAAGCAGCGTGTAAGGTGTATTTTTAGAATTGCATTTTGCATTATTATGAACTAATTTTTACGTATAAACCATAATAGATATATGGTCTTTATTCCGCCTGAATTGTTTTGTATGAATCGCTGTGTGTTCAGGAATAAGAGCGTGTAGCAATGTGATTGCCCTTTATTTTATTTAAACAAATTTACCTGTGTTAAATGCTAGAACTGGTTTTGTGTGGGGTGTACGAGCGACTCAGGTCAACATTTTTATTTTACGCATAAATGCAGTAACCAGATAGATTTCTCTTAAAAGATTAATCAGTCCTCCAATCAGTGCAAGCATCGCAGCAATAAAAAGCAGTGCCACGGTTCCAGACATATCCACAACCACAAATGCCCCCACAAATAATGTCGCAATCACAATGCAAACCAATAGGGCCGACAGGGTACATAAACTGATTGCCCAATTGATGCGATGGGAGCGATGGGAGAGCACATCCAGTTCAACCATGAATCTTGCCCTGGCTGTGGCGTCCTGATTTTCTATTTTGCCTTCTACCATGCGGGTGCGGTCGATAATCCGGGCAAAACGATTAACGAGCACTGATAATATTGCCCCAATCCCTGTAAGCAGGAAAACCGGTGCAACAGCCAGTTGGATGACATGAGCAATGGAAATAATCGTTGTATCTGGTTGCATGGCGTAATCTCGAATGGCTTGGAGGGCATAAATAATACGTCACTAGTTTAATCGAAAAAGCACAATTAGTACCGCTGCTTTTTCAATGATAAATTGGCAAAATACCTGTGTATTTAAATCGTCATAAACACCGATTAACATTACATTTTGTTTAGTAACGCTACAAGCATCAAATATTTTTCTCAGATTGTCTATACTGATTTGCTTAGTGTAGCAGGTGGTTATTTCTCAATCTGGAATACAGCGGCAATCAGTTTCTTTCATGCGTTCATATTATCCGAAGTCCTTCCTGAAGCTTATCGTTACCGGCTTTGTGCTTGTTTCTCTGCCATTAATAGCATCGTATGTGAGCGCTGCTATTTATTTAAGCAAACTTGCCGATCATAGTCAAAGGGCTGTTTATCAGGCAGTGCTTGCCACTCAGGCTAGCCGAATGTTGCTTGAGCAGATCACCACCATGGAACGTAATGCTCGCCAGTTTCTGGTGCTGGATGATAAATCGCTCTTTGAAGGCTATGAAAAGATGCATTTAAAGTTTGAAGATACTGCCAAGCGATTATCTGCCTTGCAACTGGATGAACTCCAACGCAATCTGCTCACTGAATTGTCCAATACTGAGCACAATACATTTGAAACCTTAAGGGTAAATCCCCATGATTCTGAGCTTAGCAGCAAGTCAGCTCAGATTTTTCCCGTAATGATTGACATGGCTCAACAGATATTAACCGGCAGTAGCCGATTGATTGACCGGCAGGTGGATGTTTTACAAACCATGGCTGAGAAAGCGCAAAGCATCATGATGTTGCAAGCCCTGGCTGTCATTCCGTTTGCGCTATTGCTGAGCGGTGGATTTACTTATTTGATTACACGCCCGATCGCGCAAATTGATGCCGCAATACGTCGCCTGGGTGATGGTGAATTTTCCTTGCCGGTATCCGTAAAAGGTCCGGAAGATATCCAGCGATTAGGGCATCGTCTGGATTGGCTGAGAGTGCGACTGGTCAATGTTGAAGCGCAAAAAAATAAACTATTAAGGCATATCTCCCATGAACTTAAAACGCCGCTGACATCGGTGCGTGAAGGCAGTGAATTACTGGCTGATGAGGTCGTGGGCAGGTTGAATCCGCAGCAATCTGAAATTGTCGGCATATTGCAGCAGAGTGCTGTTCAGCTTCAGAAAAGAATTGAAGACTTACTCAGTTTCAGCATTGCCTTGTCGCGAGATTCTGCTTTGAATCTGGAATCGGTTGAGCTGGATAAACTCATACTTAAAGTTGAGGCGAACCAGAAATTAGCGATCATGACAAAAGAATTAAAAATAGAAAATCAGGTCTTTTCTTTAACTTATTCAGGAGATGAAGAAAAGTTAATGATTCTGATAGATAATCTGTTGTCTAATGCGGTCAAGTATTCTCCACGCGGCGGTACTATACAAGTTACGCTTAGTCAGGAAAAAAATCAGGTTGTGCTGGATATGGTTGACCAGGGGCCTGGTATTCCACCTAGTGATTACACCAAGGTGTTTGATGCTTTTTTTCAGGGTGAGCAACGCCAGGAAGGGCATGTGATGGGTACTGGGCTGGGATTATCCATAGCCAAGGAGTACGCAATAGCTCATCACGGATCCATTGATGTGGTGGCAAACCCTGATCGTGGCGCACATTTTTGCTTAAAATTACCCTTAAACCTGGCTGAGCAGACCTGAATGAATAATCGAACCCTATACTTGCTTCTGCTTTTTATTTCGAGCGTGGTCTTAACTAGTTGTGCCGGAGTTGAACCCCTTCCTGCAAGCTGCAATAACTGCGCTGTGATTAATTTCGTTAATAAGAAAGATGCCGAGACAATAGACACACTCCAGTATATTTCCCGCGTTCGTGGTCTTCAAGGCGATGAGCTGAATCGTGAATATACATCGGTACTTCAGGCATTAGCAAAACAGAAAACTGCAGTGAATCGGATCAAACTGGCTTTTTTGCTGTGTTTACCAAATACCAATTTTAAAGATGATGTGCGTGCTAATTCGTTATTGGCTGAAGTGTTTGAAGATAAAAAAGATAACAGCAGTATAGCCAATCTGGCTGCACTACTAGCTAATCAAACCTACGAACTGAAGCGGCAGGAAGAACGATTCCAGAAAATGAACCAGGCGATGAAGGATGAGCAGAAACGTGCTGATCAGTTACAACAAAAGCTGGATGCTCTGAAGAATATAGAAAAGAGCATTATCCAACGTGAATCTAAAACGGTACCTTCAAAATGAATGCTTATAGTGAAATTCTGCTGGTGGATGATGACACGGACTTGCTGCGGTTACTCTCCATTCGACTTAAAGCTGCTGGATATGGTGTGACAACGGCAGAAAGCGGCGAAAAGGCGCTTTCACACCTGGCTGTAGCTCGTCCGCAACTGGTCATTACAGATTTACGCATGGGCGGGATGGATGGCATGGCCTTGTTTGAGGCGATACATAAAAATAATGCCACATTGCCAGTGATTATTTTGACAGCACATGGCTCTATTCCAGATGCTGTAGCCGCTACGAAGCAAGGCGTATTCAGTTTTTTGACGAAGCCGTTTGATAGTAAGGTGTTGCTTGGACAAATAGAACGTGCATTACACCTTAGCGGTCATGGGGTTGATGATAACGGCGGAAAAAATAACGATTGGCGGTCAGAGCTGATTACGCGCAGCCCCGTTATGGAGGATATGCTTGCTCAGGCAAAGCTGGTAGCAGCGACAGATGCCAGCGTATTTATACACGGCGATAGCGGAACCGGTAAAGAGTTGTTGGCAAAAGCAATACACCTTGCCAGTTCGCGCCATCACAAACCCTTTGTTGGTGTGAATTGCGGCGCCATTCCTGAGGCATTGCTTGAATCTGAATTGTTTGGTCACACTAAAGGTTCTTTTACCGGCGCAACGCAAGATTACAACGGGTTGTTTCGCTCTGCCAACAACGGCACACTTCTGCTGGATGAAATTGGGGATATGCCCATTGCGCTGCAGGTGAAATTGTTACGTGTGTTGCAGGAAAAACAGGTCAGACCCGTTGGTTCTTCGCAATCAGTCCCGGTAGAGGTGCGAATTATCTCTGCTACCCATCGCGAACTTGAAGAAGAAATGATTGCAGGGAATTTTCGTGAAGATTTATATTACAGGTTGAATGTGGTGTCTCTGGAAATTCCTTCTTTAGCAGAACGCCGTGAAGATATACCTTTATTGGCTGCGCATTTTCTGGCTCGTACAGCTGAGAATTACGGGAAGAAAATTAAAGGTTATTCCCCTGAAGCCATGGAAATATTGATTGGCGCTTCCTGGCCAGGAAATGTGCGGCAGTTGCTCAATGTGGTTGAGCAGACCGTTGCGCTTTGTACCACTTCGATCATCTCTACTGCATCAGTGCAACGTGCGCTTAGAGATAAGCCTAGTAAGATTCCTTCGCTGCTGGATGCAAGGAAACAGTTTGAGCGGGAATATTTGACCAAGTTGCTGAAAGTCACAGACGGGAACGTGAGCCAGGCTGCACTGATGGCGAAGCGAAACCGTACTGAGTTCTACAGGCTGTTGCACAGATATGACCTTGATCCTGGACTGTTTAAGTCTGATCGGGATTATTAAGGTTTTATTTCTGTCGCTTATTAAAATACCTAAAAACCCATAAGTTTCAACTGGTAAGTATTTGGCATGCAGTTCGTTGTCGCTAAATAGCGACGATATCTTGTTTTTTTTATCCCCCTTTTTCTTTTTCAGATTAATTCTATTTTTAGTGCATTGTTTTATATGCAATAAATTGTTATGGCATGGACCTTGCTTTTACTCCGTTGAGGCTTGAATTCCAGCCTCGAAATAAACATAACTTAATTGAACGGAGAGCACTATGAATTGGAATCAAACACATACTGAGTTGAATGAACATGAACAGCACGTTGCGGACATATCCATACTGACACCGCGTAAATCAGCTTCATTAATTGACCAGTCCGACATGCGTGAACAAGCTGCCTTATTGAAGGAAAATAAATCGGACGCGCAGCCTGAAAATACAGAAAGAAAAGGGCCTATCGTGATGAAGCTGATTCAGACACCCGAAGGATTTGTACCTGTTGTGATCAATGATCATAACGAAGAAGGTTGGAATTATGCGAAACGTCTGGCAAGTTTTCAGCAAAAGTTGTCCTGCGCAGCACTGCTGTAACTTGCTACAACGCATAGCAAATTTAACGATGAATTTTGATTGAATGAATACTGTTATCAAAGGAAATATTATGGAACAGAAAACAACGATTCAGAATCACGAACAAGCTTTAGAATCTTTTGCTGTGTATGCATGGGATATCGCGAAGCGCCTGGATACGTATGGTGAATGGTTATGCACATCGGATGATATGGCGGCTGTGGCACGATACCTGAATCAATTGCATTTGTATGAAATTGAAGAATTGGCGATCGAATTAAAAAAGCTTGCCTGGACAAGGGCAACGATCGTTTATAAAGGGAAAAAACGTGCCGAGGTAACGAGGGCACAGGTTCACTTGGGACAAGTTAAGGCTGCTGTTTTAAGAGCAATGCCCTGATGGATGAGTTAGTACTTGTCAAAGATGAATTGTGGTTTCAATTTTCTGGCGTGCCTGACTGAATTACCGGGCACGCAGAATCAATATTTCGCATTGAATAAATGCGCATCAAGCTGGTTTCAATCTGGCTATATGGCCGGATTGAATTACCCTCAAATCGTAAAGCATTCCAAAAGACATACGCTTTAGCTGGCAAGGCTTAATGGATGGATTAGTAATCTTGCATGCTAAATATATCTTCACTTGGGTGTCGGCCGTTTTTTCTTGTGTTCAGGCTTGGCAGAAATTGCATGAAGCTGGTTATGGTCAAGTTGGTGTGTGGGTGGAGCAGCAAATAGATATGCCATGAATTCCCTGGAGGCAGGGGTCAGATGTTTTCCCATCGGGTAAACCACATACCATTTGCGTTCCAGCGGGAAACCCTTGACGTCCAGTATCACAAGCTCCTCATTTGCAAGCTCGGAGCGTAAAGCGCTTGAAGATAGTACCGCTATGCCCAAACCACCTGCAGCTACTTGTTTCACCGCTTCGTTGCTTCCTAATTCCATGCGCACTTTAAGTGTCACGCCATGTTGCTCAAAAAACTTTTCGGTAGAAAGGCGTGTGCCTGATCCTGGTTCCCGAAGGATAAATGGCTCTTCTCGTAAACGAGATGGATCAATTTTTTTTTCATTCGCTAATGGGTGGTTTGGGGCGGCAACTACGACCAGAAAATTATCAGCAAAAGGTTCCGTAATAACATTCATATGTTCCGGAGGTTGGCCCAGAATGTAGAGGTCGTCCTGATTGCGCGCGAGCCTTTCCAGTAGTGCTTCACGATTGCCCATAAACAAGGCAGTGTCAACACCGGGGTGTTTTATACAGAACTCCCCTAACAACCGTGGGATAAAGTATTTGGCGGTAGCAAGAGTAGCCAGTTTCAGGTTGCCCTTCTCCAGACCCTGAAGAGAGGCCAATTCCTGGGCAAGTTGATCCAGACGACTCAGTACATCCCGGCAGGTAGACCATGAAACTTGACCCGCGGCGGTGAGCGATATTTTTTTGCCAATCTGTTCGAACAGTGGTTGCCCGATAGCCTCCGCCAATTGCTTGACCTGAATCGATAGTGCTGGTGGTGTCAGGTGCAGTTCTTCTGCGGCACGAGCAAAGCTCATGTGCCTGGCGACAGCATCGAAAATCTTCAGTTGGTGCAGCGTTGCGTGGTGTATAGGCATAACTTATATTAAATTAAAATAAATGATTACGGTAAATATATTTAACTTTTATTAATTAATGTGAGCTCTCACAATAAGCTCAACCGTCGGAACTAGATGACGGTTCCAACAGTTGGTACAGGGTTGGATTGTGGAAGGATGAAGTTAATAAATAAAAGTAAAACGTAATAGTAAATATATTTAACTTTTATTAAATAACCATCTCTTCCAGAATGGGCTCAACCGTCGGAACCTTAATGACGGTTCCAACAGAATTTTTCAACTATAGCACTTAGGAGAGCAAACATGGCCGCAAAAAAGTATGAGGCAGGTGTTAAGGAATATCGACAGACCTACTGGATGCCAGAGTACGCACCATTGGATTCGGACATCCTGGCCTGCTTTAAGATCACCCCGCAAGCTGGCGTAGACCGTGAAGAAGCTGCTGCTGCAGTTGCTGCCGAGTCTTCAACCGGTACCTGGACCACAGTTTGGACCGATCTTTTGACAGACATGGATTACTACAAAGGACGCGCTTATCGCATTGAAGACGTGCCAGGCGATGATACTTGCTTCTATGCCTTTGTTGCTTATCCGATCGACCTTTTTGAAGAAGGTTCTGTGGTTAACGTGTTTACCTCTCTGGTGGGTAACGTGTTTGGATTTAAAGCAATTCGTGCATTGCGTCTTGAAGACGTGCGCTTCCCTCTGCACTACGTGAAGACCTGCGGTGGTCCTCCTCACGGTATTCAGGTTGAACGCGACAAGATGAACAAGTATGGCCGTCCGATGTTGGGTTGTACCATCAAGCCAAAACTCGGTTTGTCTGCTAAAAACTACGGTCGTGCTGTATACGAATGTTTGCGTGGTGGTCTGGATTTCACCAAGGACGACGAGAACATCAACAGTCAGCCATTCATGCGCTGGCGTGATCGCTTCCTGTTCGTGCAGGATGCAACGTTGACTGCTCAGGCAGAAACTGGCGAGCGTAAAGGTCACTACCTGAACGTAACGGCGCCAACTTATGAAGACATGATTGAACGTGCTGAATTTGCCAAGGAAATCGGCGCTCCAATTATCATGCACGATTACATTACGGGTGGCTTTACCGCTAATACCAGTCTGGCGAACTGGTGTCGCAAGAACGGTATGTTGTTGCACATTCACCGCGCTATGCATGCCGTGCTGGATCGTAACCCGCACCACGGTATTCACTTCCGCGTCTTGACCAAGATTCTGCGTCTGTCCGGTGGTGATCACCTGCACTCAGGTACCGTTGTTGGTAAATTGGAAGGTGACCGTGAAGCAACGCTGGGCTGGATTGATTTGATGCGCGAGTCATTTATTCCTGAAGACCGTTCACGCGGCATTATGTTTGACCAGGATTGGGGTTCCATGCCAGGTGTATTCCCGGTCGCTTCTGGTGGTATTCACGTATGGCACATGCCGGCACTGGTAAACATCTTTGGTGATGATTCAGTGTTGCAATTCGGTGGCGGTACTTTAGGTCACCCATGGGGTAACGCTGCAGGTGCGGCTGCTAACCGTGTTGCGCTGGAAGCATGTGTTGAAGCGCGTAACGAAGGTCGTGAACTGGAACGTGAAGGTAAAGAGATTCTTACCAATGCAGCCAAGGATAGCCCGGAATTGAAGATCGCTATGGAAACATGGAAAGAGATCAAGTTCGAGTTCGATACCGTGGACAAGCTGGACGTGGTTAACCGCTAATTTAAGCGATAAATCAAAAGGCTAAAACGAAAACAGGTGCGGGACAGGGGTTGAAGAGCACCGCCGCCCAAAAATGAAAGGAAAAAGAAATGGCTGATATTCAAGATTTCAAATCCACACCTAAATACGAAACATTTTCGTATTTGCCTCCAATGACCCCGGAAAAAATCCGTCGTCAGATTGCTTATCTGGTAAGTCAGGGATGGAATCCGGGGATAGAGCACGTTGAACCTGCACGGGCTAGTGCTTACTACTGGTATATGTGGAAGTTGCCAATGTTCGGCGAGCAGTCAGTTGATGTGATTATAGCCGAGCTGGAAGCCTGTCACCGTGCGCACCCTGGTAACCATGTGCGATTGATCGGATATGACAATTACTCGCAAAGCCAGGGCACATCATTTGTTGTGTTCCGTGGAAAGTAATTAGCTTTAAATTGCATTCGCAACCAAATCAAGGGGTATAGCGGTTAAAGAATACCGTGATAGTACCTTGGTTTGGGGTGAGGCAAGTTGTAGTCAAGCACCGAAAGAAACAGGATTTATCCATATATGCTTCTTGCGCCGCCCGCTAGTTCGGCCAGTGCAAGGATTGAGTGAATACGGGAGGATGAGAGCATGAGCGATCCAATGGCAAACAATACAACGACTCCGCGTTCGTCACGCGCTGTTGCACTGGAAAGGCGCCGTGCGCTGTCCCAGAACGGACGCACCGCGATTGGTGCAAAACCATCCGCACCTGCACGTCCAGCAACCAGGCCAGCAATGTCAACAGCAGCACCGATAACTTCAACCGTTGAGACTGCACGTCCGGCACAGACAGCGCCAGCAGCTTCATTGTCTGCAACAACATCTGCTGCCACCTCAGGTTCAGTGATGAATGCTTCTGGCAAGTCATTATCCAGAGCGAGACGTGAAGCCATGTCACTGGGTGGGAAAGCGGCGCTGGGTTCAGCTAAAACGGCATCAAGTATTCGTACATCTGCACCTGCGACAACCATGTCAGCATCCGCATCTTTAACCGCGAATGCTGGATCGGATGATCAAAAGTCAGGGTGTGGTTGCAAAAGCAAAGACAGGGCGGAAGAGGCTGAGCGTGAGCAGGCAATAGAGGAAGTATGTGCGATTGTAGATGATGAGCCTACGGCTGTTGTTGGTTCGGTTGCCTCTGCCGTACGCAAATTATGTCAGGAGCGCCGCCGCGCACTATCCAGTCAGGGAAAGAAAGCAGTTAAATCCGGAAAATTAAACCAAAGGGCAACTGCGGGTTTAAGTGGCCGGGATGCTGCACGAGCACGCCGCGCAGAAATGTGCGAGAACGGTCGTGGCAATGATCCTGCTTGCCGACCTACGGGGCGTGTACGTACCCAGGTTTCACCTGTCAAAGTTGAAATTGGTACTACTTTGAGTGGTACCACAGTGAGCGGTACTCAGGTTGAGCGCATCAGCAAGGTGACCGGTGTTGAATCTGGCAGCTGTCGTGCGATTACCGGTACTGAATATATTGGTGCTGAGCAATATGGGCAGTTGTGTGATGCGACACCTGAGGCTGCACCAGCTAAGGTAAGTATCAGCAATACCAGCCGAGGCCAGCGCATCAGCGGTATTGATACCGATCGTAGCGAAAAGATGACAGGTAGCGAATTTGGTGCATGCAAAAACGTAACCGGTACTGAGTATCTGAGTGCTGACAAGTTTGAATCGTTCTGTGGCACCAAACCAGCGCTGACACCATCAAAAGTGGGTATAGCCAATACCCGAGCTGGTTTAAACGTGAGCGGTACAGAAGTGGGCCGCAGCTCAAAAGTAACGGGTGACGAGTCTGGTAGCTGCAACTGTAAGCTTACCGGTAGTCAATACGCTCAGGACCAGAACACCAGTGCATGTCGTAATGGCAGCAGCGCGCCGCACAAGGTTAGTTTGATGAGCACGGTTAAAAATCGCGAAATCAGCGGAACAGACGTTGCTCCTGGCAGCATGGTTACAGGTGGTGATCGTGGTGCTTGTGCAAGTGTGACCGGTACTGAATCTGATGGCCTTGCTCAATATCAGGCTTGCAATCGCGAACCGGCACCAGCACCGGAAAAAATTGGTGTAATGCGCACCTGGCATGAGCAGCAGGTATCCGGTACACCAGTTGAGCATAGCAGTAAGGTAACAGGCGATGAGTATGGTGGTTGTCAGCCGATTTCTGGAACAGAGTATATCGGGCCTGATCAATATACCTCTTTTTGCGATGCAGATCGTCAGGCCGCTTCACGGGCTTTGATGGCTAGTCGTGGGGCTCAGGCAAGTTTGTCTCTGAGTGGTGCCCGGGTTGAATCAGGTGGGAAGGTAACAGGTGCAGGGCGTGGCGAAAGCCAGGTTTTGAGCGGCACTCCTTATTCCGGGTCCAATCAGCGTGTGTCTCAGCGTGGTGCAAACAGTAATCCGCACCCGCTCACACAGCGTCCGGTAAATGTACCGCGCGAAGCAGCACCTGCACCGCAGGAACAAAGAGTGCAAGGAAATTTTAGCATCGCTACCCCGGCTCGCAGTGCCCAGGATAGTAGCATCAGCAACATCACAGGCACTGCTTACGGTGCAATCGGACGTATCACTGGCCCGGTTAATCTGGCAACGGGTCTGGTGTCTGGTACCCCTGAGTTCCGCCATCAGGAAAGTACGGCACCCGTAGTCATGGCTCAGGTTCAGTTGGTTGAGGAAGCACGTAGCCGACTGACAGGTGATGGTCGTGAAGGCGGTTTTGCGATAACGGGTGCAGCATGGCGACGTAATGAAAGTGTAACTGGCACGGAAGGAAATTCAACGCGCCGTAACCCCACAATGAGGGGTGAGCAGCGTGGTGCGGTAATCGGTGCTTCACAGTTGAAAGATCGTGAGCGTCCAGAGTTACCGGTAAGCCGAATTACCGGAAGTAGTGGTAATGATTCGAAAGGATCGGCCATAACTTACTCCGGTGGTGCCAGAGGTTGATTTGAAACAGGCAGAGATTGAGCAACCAAAAACGGAAATGAAATAGCGATGAATACGAGAAACCGACCAGAGCGCATGAGAAACCAGCAGCCTTCAGCTAGTCGCCTCCCTTATGGGTTAGGTACAGCTGGTGGGGTACTGCAGGCGCGCCCTATTCAACCGGTTTTCGCACCACAAGGCATCGCTCTTAATACCTTAGTTGAGCCCAATCCTGCTTGCTCAACAGGGGGTGGTCGAGTTTGTCGTCACCCGTTGACCAACGAAGCAGAGAACAAACGTCTGCTGGAACATGAACAGACAATTAAAGGCAGTTTTGACGCAATCGTTAAAGTGCTTAAACGCATTGCCGGTTTGCAACATGAAGCTGATTTTACTGAACGTGCTCAGGTAATTGCTCGTGAACAGCTGGGTTTTGAATTACCAGCAAGGATTTTGGATGATGCCTGGATAGCTGATCTGGATATGCGCGCTTTGTATGGTGAGTGCGTCATGCAAACACTGCGCCAGAAAGCTGAGCAGGCGCAACTAAAAAATCCGCAGAAGGATACGGATGCCGCTATAGCATTTTTTCTCGATAGCGGTTATCACGCGGTAGATATCTCGCCGTGTTCGGATGGGCGACTGAAAGGTTTGGTGCGCTATATCTTGCGCCTGCCGGAAGGTGCAGTACGAAGTCGTAAAGCATACGCCGGTGCAATGTTTGACGTAGACGCTAATGTTAAACGCTGGATTGAAACTGAATTGATGCGCTTTCGCGAGGGGCGTCCGGTAACAGCAGATGCAGGTACGCGCTACTTGAAAGTGGCTGTGTATCACTGGAGTAGTTCAGATCCGACTCACGAGGGTTGTGCTGCACATTGCAGTAACGTGACCGTAGCAGCAGAAGCGGGTTTGAAACGTCTGAACGCGTTTCGCCAGGCGATTGAAAACAGTTTTTGTTGTGGTGCTTCGGTAGATACATTGTTGATCGGCGTTGATACAGATACTGATGCAATCAAGGTACATATACCCGATGCCGCAGGTGAAATGAATTTGCACCGGTTTGTTGACAACATTGAACTGTATCGCAGCACGGTAAATGATGATGCGAATACTGCCCGGCTTAAGGTGTATCAGGCGATCCAGGCAGCCAGTGAAGCGACCGGATGGGGTGCTAGTAGTGGAGAGCCACATGAAGGAATGCGCAGACTGATCACTTCGCTGCTGATCAATAACTTGTCGCAGATTGAATATGTATGCAGCAATTGGGGTGGGCGGTATACCGATATTGGTCATGCAGAAAGATTCATCAGTGTAGGTGATGGATTTGAAGAATTCCAGTTGCGTAATCTGGCTTACTTTGCCCATCTGCACACTGTAGAAGAAGGGGCACCGGATATGGATGTGGGCATCAAGATTTTCACAAAGCTGAATGTGAATCATGGTCTGCCGGCTCCAGTGGCTATTCACTTTCGCTATGACAACAGGGTGCCAGGTTGCCGTGAACGTACAGTGGAGCGTTGTCAGCGCGTGAAAGAGGCAATTGAAGCACGGTATGCAGATCTGGCAAAAAAGGGTTTGCTGGTGTGCGGAATGACAGTACAGGATAAACGACCAGGCAGCCCGATTGAGCTGGTTGAAGTTGACGCGGCATAAAACGATTTAGGAGCGAGCGATGAAGATTTGTCAGGTGGAAAAAACGCTGGTTTCGACCAACAGGATCAAAGATCTGGGACACCGTCCGCTGTTGGTGGTGAGAGAGAAAGTAGGCGGGCCGCGCCAGGTTGCTGTGGATGCTGTGGGCTGTATCGCGGGTGACTGGGTAATTTGTGTTGGTTCTTCTGCAGCTCGTGAAGCAGCAGGTAGCAAAGACTTCCCCAGTGATTTGACCATCATTGGCATCATTGATCACTGGTCGGAAGGTTGATATGGAAATCATGCGCGTGGTATCGGAACTGGTAGCGACGCGTCGAGTACCGGGATTGCAGAATACTTCACTGAGAGTTTTGGAAGATGTTCAGGGAAAACTCAGCGTGGCATGTGACCCGGTAGGCGTACCTCCGGGGAAATGGGTGATAACGGCAGGTGGTTCAGCAGCACGAATCGCCACAGGTGACAGGGCAACAATGACCGATCTGACAATATGCGGAATTATTGATGCATGGGACGCTGGTGACAGCAAGTGAGCAATTTTTTTAACTTAGTTAAGGAGTACTGAAAATGGCAAATGTAAGCGGAATTGCATTGGGCATGATCGAAACCCGTGGATTGGTACCTGCGATTGAAGCAGCAGACGCAATGACCAAAGCGGCAGAAGTTCGCCTGGTAGGTCGTCAGTTTGTTGGTGGTGGATACGTAACTGTACTGGTACGTGGCGAAACTGGCGCGGTTAACGCAGCAGTGCGTGCCGGAGCAGATGCGTGCGAACGCGTTGGTGACGGTCTGGTAGCAGCACACATTATTGCTCGCGTGCACTCCGAGGTAGAGAACATTCTGCCAAGCGCATCAGCATAAAGAAAACTTGTAATTAATTGAACCTGAAGGAGTACTGAAAATGGCAAACGTTAGCGGAGTTGCATTAGGCATGATCGAAACCCGTGGATTGGTACCTGCGATTGAAGCAGCAGACGCAATGACCAAAGCGGCAGAAGTTCGCCTGGTAGGTCGTCAGTTTGTTGGTGGTGGATACGTAACCGTACTGGTACGCGGCGAAACCGGCGCGGTAAACGCCGCGGTACGTGCCGGAGCAGATGCGTGCGAACGCGTCGGTGACGGTCTGGTAGCAGCACACATTATTGCTCGCGTGCACTCCGAGGTAGAGAACATTCTGCCAAGTACACCTGATGGCAGTATGGGCATGATTGAAGGTGATCTCAGCTAAAAACGGCGTTTAAGGCGAATGGAGGTATGGCTATGTATTCCGACCCACGTTTAAGCGGATATCTGACGCGCGCTCTCAGTCATGAACTGGCTGCAGTGCAACAGTTCCTGATGCAGTCCAAGCTGGTTGGTTTGTGGGGCATGGCTGACATGAGTGCGCGTATGCGTGAGGATGTGAATGAGGAATTGGTTCATGCTGAACGTCTGATGGAAAGAATGCTGGTGCTAGGTATTCCTTCTAATGCCACCCAGCTACCACCAGTGCGAACTGGGCGTAGCGTTGAAGAAATGTTGCAGATAAATCGTGTGCTGGAAATTGAGGCGATTCGTTTGTATGAAGAAGCGTCGCACTACTGTGCACGGATACGCGATAGCGAGACGCAGTCGCTGTTTGCTGAAATTTTGCAGGACGAACTGGGTCACTTGAGTGAGCTGGATCGAGGGCTGATGGAAATTCAGAAAGGAGCCATATCATGACGGAATCTAAAGATGTGAATGCTGGTTCAACAGCCAGTAAGGAACGCGTTGCACAGTTTAATCAACGTTTTGATTTTGGCAGTTATGCTGAAACCCGTCAGTTCCTGGATGAGCTGGCAGAATTATCGAAACGTGATGATTACTATCCTGACGTGAGTTTTGGTAAAACCTACGCGAATATCAGTATCGATGGTGAAGGGCAGGCTGCATTGCGTGAAATGAATTCTACTTTTATTGCCGATATGCAAGCATTGGTGACGAAAACAAAGAATTAAACGCGGTGTGATCCAGCGATACGACCCCACCATAACTGGCAGAAAACCATGATGGAGCGGACATGAGTAACCGAATCATAGCAGTGATTAACCAGAAAGGCGGCACCGGTAAAACGACGCTGGCACTGAATTTATCAGCGGGTTTGGCATTACGCAGTTCTACTCATCTGGTGGATGCCGATCCCCAACGCTCAATTACCCAGTGGGTGGGAATGGGCGGAGGTAATTCTGGATTGCCGGGGGTAGCTCAGCTGGGTGGTAATCCTGCCGGTGTGCTTAGCAAATTGTCGCGTAAACATCGCTATGTGGTGGTGGATTGTCCTCCGACAGTACAAGGTGATGCCATAGTAGCGATTTTGCGCGTTGCTCACCTCGCCTTGATTCCGGTGTTGCCATCACCGATTGATTTGTGGGCCAGTGTGGATATGGCC
The DNA here is from genome assembly GCF_004346685.1 of Sulfurirhabdus autotrophica. NCBI lineage: Bacteria > Pseudomonadati > Pseudomonadota > Betaproteobacteria > Nitrosomonadales > Sulfuricellaceae > Sulfurirhabdus > Sulfurirhabdus autotrophica. The sequence goes on along the minus strand of NZ_SMCO01000002.1, from coordinate 124,456 downwards.
GTTGCAGTAAATGAAGCCAGACAGTACAACCCTGATCTCCGGGCCTGTCTGGTACTGAATCAACTGGAAGCGCGTAATGCCCTGTCAAGGGATATGCGGGAAGCAGTGGCGGAATTTGATGTGCCGGTGCTGGTTGCCGGAATGCAGCGACGCGCGGCTTACCGCAGTGCTGCAGTAGAAGGTCAGAGCGTATACGGTATGGGTAAGCGTGGCCAGCAGGCTGTGGCGGATATTGAAGCAATCATTGAGGAGGTTTTATGTCTGTAAAAAAAATGGGATCCAAACTTGCACAAGGTGTACGCCAGGTTAAAGCGCAGCAAGCCAAGACACCTGCCATTGCGGAAAAGTCTGACGCTCAGTCAGCAGCTAAACCTGCAACAGTAAGCGCTGCCAAGCCAACCACAAAAGTAGCAGCAACAAAACCTGCAGCTAGCTCAACCAATTCAACCAACGTGCTGCACCCAGACCGTGTCTGGCCAGACTGAGAGTTTGATTGTAAATCATTATGTACTGCGAAATGCAGTCGGCAGTGGGTAAGCAGTAGCGAGAGGCGTCATTGAAGATGCCCCTGCTGCAAGTTGTCGACAGTTTTGCTGCCAACTTTAAAGGGAACCATCATGAATGACGTGATTAGCCAATACAGTGTTAAAGAACAACCTTACTACCGCTCAGTAACAGATGAAGTAGCGCTGTATGAAGCCGCCTACTCAGTCCGTATGCCGATGATGCTGAAAGGCCCTACCGGCTGTGGTAAAACACGCTTTGTTGAATACATGGCTTGGAAATTAGGCAAGCCGCTTATTACCGTAGCGTGTAACGAAGATATGACCGCCTCCGACCTGGTTGGCCGTTTTCTGCTGGATGCTTCCGGAACCCGCTGGCAAGATGGTCCGTTGGCCATTGCTGCGCGCCACGGAGCCATCTGCTATCTGGACGAGGTGGTCGAAGCACGCCAGGATACAACCGTTGTAATTCACCCACTGACTGATGCCCGCCGGGTGCTGCCACTCGAAAAGAAAGGCGAGTTAATTCAGGCGCACCCAGATTTTCAGTTGGTTATCTCCTATAACCCAGGCTACCAATCGCTGATGAAGGACTTAAAACAGTCTACTAAGCAGCGTTTTGGTGCACTGGATTTCAACTACCCTGACCATGAAATTGAAACCGAAATTGTCTCGCATGAGACAAGGGTTTCTCAAGACGTGGCCAGCAAGCTGGTATCGATCGCCGAGCGCGCTCGCAATTTGAAAGGACACGGCCTGGACGAAGGGATTTCCACTCGTATGTTGATCTACGCGGGCAGTTTGATTGCCAGTGGTGTGGATCCCATGTCTGCTTGCCGCATGACCCTGGTTCGCCCGATTACGGATGATCCTGATATGCGCGATGCGCTGGATGCAGCAGTAAGCACGTTCTTCTGAGTTTTGTATCGCGCAGGTGGGTTTTCCAAGGGTTTACCCACCTTAATGGGTCAGTTGCGTGTTTTGTATTTCTTACATTGCATACAACAACTCACTAAAGCAACACACCATCCGGAGCAGGATTATGTCGGTTGAACTTGAAAAATATCAGGATATTCTGGACGAACTTGGGGAGCATGCAGGCGAAGTGTTACGTGCCTCCTGGGGTGAAGCAGCACGCGTGTTCAGCCCACGTGGACTGGAAAACTATTATCTGCAAGGTGCTACCGGTTTAAAATCGTTAGGTCGTGGTACTGATCTGGTCGTGACATTTATTCAAAATGCACCTGCAGTTGCGCGCGAGCTAGGTGAAGACTCGGTGAGCGATCTGCTTGCCGCAGCAATCAAAATGTATTCCAAGACCAGCGCATCAGTGATTGCTGCCATTTTTGCTACCAGTCCTGTAGCTGCTGCACGCCTTGGTGATCCTGAGTTGTTTCGCGGATTTTTGCATTTGCTGGATACGCTGCTGGCGCAAGCGCCACGCGGAATTCGTCCGATGCTGGACCATCTTAGTACGCTGCTTGGTCAGCTTACATTGGGCGGGTTAAGGCGCTGGGCGTTGTGGGGTGCACAGGCCCATAAAACCAATTTTGATGGACAGCTTAAATATTTCAGCCTGGAAAGTCCTGAGTCTATCGGCGTGTTGCAAAAAGAACGCAAGGGGACCTTGTTCATCGATGTGCAGCGACGCATTGGTATGTATATGCGCGCCTTGTGGGGGCGTGATTTCTTTATGCGGCCAACCAGCGGTGACTTTGAGCAGCGCGAAGGTTATCGACCTTCAATTGACGGTTATATTATTCATTTACCCGATGCTTTCGATGATTTCGTATTTGATTCTTCTACTGGTGAAGAAGTACGCATACCCGGTATTGATCTTTACCGAGCCAGTGCAGCACATGCGGCATGCCATCAGGTATATACCACTGAGCAATTTGATAGCACCGGGCTTAGCGCATTGCAAGTTGTACTGATCGGGTTAATTGAAGATGCACGCATTGAAGGGTTGGCAGTAGCACAATTTCCGGGACTTAAGCAAACATGGTTGTCATTTCATACGGCCACCCCGCAAACTGGTGATAGTGCTGTGGGATTGATGGCGCGATTGGCACGCATTCTGTTGGACGAAGATTATCGTGATAATCACCCTTTGGTAATGCTTGGCTATCGCCTGTTCAGTGAAAACAAAGCGCAGCAAAATGTGACGGAATGGGTACGCGAAATGGGTATTCGCCTTGCGGAAGAAATGCAGGGCATGGGCGTGATTTATAGTCAGTCTAATGATGTGATTGATATTCTTTACCGCGATGACAATCAGTACATGTGGGAGTTCGAAGATATTCGTGAAGCCGGGCAAGTTGTTGCCGGTGTGACCACACAGCAAATCCGCAAGTACGTTAGCGTGATGGAAATGATTAACGCGATTGATGTGCCTGGCGCGGGTGATGATGCTAATGAAATTTGGGTGCTCAACAGCGAATTTTTTCGCGATGAGGAAACTACCAGTATCAACCAGCAGGAAGGTCGTGAGCCGCCACCTGATCCCTACCATTATCCGGAGTGGGATTATCAGATGCAATTGGACCGTCCCGACTGGTGCACGGTGCTGGAAAAGCGTGCTAAGCCCGGTGAACTGCAAATGATTGACGATATTGTGGTCAAGCACAAACCTATCGTTGCGCGGCTTAAATACCTGATTGAAGCTATGCAGCCGCAGGGTGTACAGCGTCTGCGCAAGCAGGAAGATGGCGATGAGATCGATATCAATGCCGCAGTACGCGCCATGATTGAAATGCGTATGGGTGAACAGCCTGATCCGCGCATCATGATTCGTAATGTACGCAAAGTGCGCGATCTTTCAGTGATGCTGCTGATTGATTTGTCCGAATCCACTAATGATGCCGTACTCGGTTCCGAAAGCACAGTGCTGGAATTAGCAAGGGAAGCGACGGTGTTATTGGCTGACGCCTTGGACAAGATCGGTGATCCATTTGCGATTCACGGCTTCGATTCCAATGGGCGTCACGATGTGGAATATTTTCGCTATAAAGATTTTGGCTCGCCTTATAACGATAAAGCAAAGTCTCGTCTGGCAGGCATGAGCGGGCAGCTTTCCACGCGTATGGGCGCTGCAATGCGTCATGCAGGATCGATTCTGAAACAGCAGCACAGCAGTAAAAAATTGCTGCTGGTGATAACAGATGGCGAACCTGCTGACAATGATGTGCGCGATCCACAATATCTGCGTTTTGATGCCAAAAAAGCAGTAGAGGAGCTAACACGTAACGGCGTTTCAACTTATTGCCTAAGCCTGGACCCTAGAGCTGATCAGTACGTATCGCGCATTTTTGGTGCCAAGAATTACATGGTGGTGGATCACGTTCAACGCTTGCCGGAGAAACTACCTATGCTTTATATGGGATTGACACGATGAATACCGAAAAGAAATCCATTTTGAAGACATTGTTTCCATTTTTAAGATGGTTTCCGCTCACTCAGGAAAAAATGCGTGCTGATCTGGTCGCCGGAATTACGGTGGCATTGATTCTGGTACCGCAAAGCATGGCTTATGCACAACTAGCGGGTTTGCCAGTAGTGTATGGGTTATATGCTTCCCTTCTGCCCGTGGTTATTGGGTCAATGTGGGGCTCATCCAACCAGTTGCACACCGGACCAGTAGCTATGCTGGCGCTGATTTCTGCCGTCACTATTGTCCCTTTTGCTACGCCTGGCAGTGATAAGTTTATTGAGCTTTCCCTTATGCTGGCACTGATGGTAGGCGTGTTGCGGCTGATACTTGGATTTCTTCGCCTGGGGGCGATGGTCAACCTTTTGTCCAGTCCGGTAGTTGTCGGTTTTACCAATGCCGCTGCGCTGATAATCGGGTTGTCCTTACTTGCCGAGGTGCTGAACGTGCCGTTTCCGCGCAGTGATGTGTTCATGGCTGACCTGTGGCGTGTTGTCGCCCAGATAGGGCAGGCACATTGGCCGACAATAGGGTTTGCTCTGGCTACGGCCGCAATCATGCTTGGTTTGCGGCGTTTTCTTCCACGTATTCCAGGTATTCTGGTTGCTGTGGTGATTACCACGCTGGCAAGTTGGGCTATCGGTTTCGAACGCAATCAGAGTGTGCAGGTATCGGCTGTAGGCAGTCCTCAAGCGCAGACAGAAATACTTATGTATGCTGAAACTGAAAAGCAGGTAAAGGCTCTGACAATACAGCTTTCTGACATCAACCAGCACCTGCGTGAATTGAAAAAAAGCGTGGACTCAGAAGAAGTTGAGTCAGGGCTAAATGCCCAGGCTGATCTGGCGCGGCGGAAAATCATCAAACTAAAGGCAGATAACAATCAACGCCGAGTTGAATTGCACGCGATCAAATTTAAACGCATCGAGCAAGCTGATGGGACTTATATGTTTATGGCTGACAGGCAAGAAGGAAAGTCGAATTGGCGCTTTGGCAAGATCAAAGATGGTCAGATTGTCTTTACTGGTGGTGGCCGCGTGGTAGGCAATATCCCAGTTGGTTTGCCGACATTTTCTGTACCTCATATCCATTGGGATCTGTTCATGGCGCTGTTGCCAGGAGCCTTGGTCATGGCGCTTATCGGTTTTCTGGAAGCGACTTCCATTTCCAAGGCAATTTCAGCTATGACGCGTGAAAAGATTAATCCTAGCCGTGAACTGATCGGTCAGGGTTTGGCTAATATCGTCGGCTCGTTCTTTCATTCCTTTGTCGTTAGTGGCTCTTTCTCCCGTTCGGCAGTAGCGGCGCGTATGGGGGCTCGCACCGGTATGTTCGCTATAGTGAGTGCGCTAGCGGTGGCGCTGGTATTGATGTTCTTTACTTCACTCCTGTATCACTTGCCACTGGCAGTGCTGGCAGTGATCGTGATGTTGTCGGTGTTCGACCTTATCAAAACACGTCCACTTTTTGTAGCGTGGAAAGTGGATAAACTGGGTGCGTTGACTGGAGTGATTACCTTTGTAGCTACGCTGGCAATGGCGCCAGCGATTGCCAATGGGGTGTTGATCGGGGTTGGGCTTACGGTGCTATTACTGCTGGTGCGACAGATGAAACCGCGTGCAGTCATGCTGGGGCAGTTGCCTGATGGCAGATTAAGTGACATGAAGGAGCATGCGCTGGCGCCCTTTAGCACTCACTTTGCTACAGTACGTTACGATGGCTCGCTGGACTTTCTGAACGCGGCACACTTTGAAGAGGTAATTTTGCGCGCACATGCTGAATTTCCTGATGCTAAAATGATATTGGTTATAGGGAATGGCATTAATAGTATTGACGCTTCAGGTGAGGAGAAAATACGCGAAATCGCCGAGTATATGAAAAAAGCGAATGTCAGCCTGGCATTCAGCAGTCTCAAACAGCCTGTTCGTGAAAAATTTGAGCGTGCAGGTTTGCCGGACCTGTTAGGTGAAGAAAACATATTTAAATCCAGGGAGACTGCATTTCAGGCATTGCAGTCGCGTTTTTCCGGGATACCCGCTGCAGGATAATGCTGTGCAGTTGCTAAATTACCCCGCATGATTTTCTGTTGAACAGTCAGGGAGAAATTGCGTGACTAGTACTTTTAAAAAAGTATTCCCGTTTTTGCGTTGGCTCCCGCTTAGTCGGGAAACCTTACGCGCAGATATCATCGCCGGGGTGACAGTAGCACTGGTACTGATACCTCAGTCCATGGCCTATGCTCAACTTGCCGGAATGCCGGCTTATTACGGTCTGTACGCCGCTTTCCTGCCTGTTATGGTGGGTGCTTTGTGGGGCTCATCAAGTCAGCTGGCAACTGGACCAGTGGCTGTTGTATCTTTACTGACGGCTTCTGCATTAGCACCATTAGCAGCTGTGGGGACGGAACAGTTCATCGCTCTGGCTATTCTGCTCGCATTTCTGGTGGGGGTGGTTCAGCTGAGTCTGGGTGTATTTCGACTGGGTGCCCTCGTCAATCTTATTTCACACCCGGTCATTATCGGGTTCATGAATGCTGCTGCCATTATTATTGGTTTGTCTCAGCTCAATAAGCTCATAGGGGTCTCGATGAGCCGAAGCGATCATTTCTTGAATGATATTTGGGGCGTAGTACAGCAGTTGGGCGATACACATCTGCCCACTTTATTCATGGGAGTGGGCGCGCTTACTCTGATGTTGTTACTTAAACGTTATGCGCCAAAATTACCAGGCGTGCTGATCACGGTTGCCATTACGACCCTGGTGAGTTGGAGTATGGGTTTCGAGAGTAAAATGAGTACGGAAGTCAGCCACTTTTCAGCGCCTGAAATACGCTCGGAAGTACAAACCTATCTAAGTGTAGAAGCGGAGATAACTGAACTTGAAAAATCGCTGGTTGAGCAACGGTCAGTGATTAAAAAATCTGGGAATGGCCAGGTTGCACGTACTGTTGACATGGCTACTGTGGATTACCGCCGCGATCTGATTGAACTGACACTGACTGATAGGAGAAAGGAAAACAGGAAACGTTTTCAGGCGTTGCGCCGCCACATGTTCGCTTCCTCAGTCGATAATCTGGGGAATGTTAAACTCTCACTACAAGGCCCTGGCGCTGCTTCGTCTGAACAATGGCGCATCAGCAAGATAGATGCAAAGGGCGTGCATCTTGTAGTAGGAGGTGAAGTGGTCGGGAATGTTCGTCCTGGCCTGCCAACTCTGGCAATGCCTCATTTTGACTGGGACAGCATTAGTGCCTTGTTGTCTGCAGCGTTGGTGATTTCCCTGGTGGCTTTTATGGAAGCGATTTCTATCGCAAAGGCAATGGCAGCAAAAACTCGCGAGCGTATTGATCCCAATCGGGAGCTGATCGGGCAGGGGTTAGCCAATATTACTGCCAGTTTTAGTCAGTCTTTCCCAGTCAGTGGCTCATTCTCGCGTTCAGCAGTCAATATTGGTGCTGGAGCGGTTACTGGATTGTCCTCCGTTTTTTCAGGGCTGCTGGTATTGATCACGTTATTGTTTCTAACCCCGTTACTGTATCACCTGCCACAGGCTGTGCTGGCTGCCATCATCATGCTGGCGGTGATAGGATTGATTAACTTCAAAGCGATGCACCATGCCTGGAAAACCCAGCATCATGATGGAACCGCAGCGATAGTGACATTTATTGCAACGCTGTTTTTTGCGCCTCACCTTGATATGGGTATATTGGTGGGGGCTGGTGTGGCGATTTCTTTGTTTATGCTACGTCAGATGGAACCGCGTGCAGTGATCCTGGGCCGTCTTCAGGACGGACGTCTGGGTGATATCAAGACTCATCATGTGACACCAGTCAGCTCAAATTTTGTAGCCTTGCGTTACGATGGTTCACTGGATTTTGTGAATGCCGTACATTTTGAAGATGTGATTCTGAAGGCCCGCGCTGATTACCCAGATGCAAAGGCAATCCTGGTGGTGGGTGAGGGTATTAACAGTATCGATGCGTCCGGTGAAGAAAAAATCCGCGAAATAACACAATATCTGAAAGCCGCGAATGTCACACTCGCGTTCAGCAGTCTTAAAAAGCCCGTTCGAGAAACTTTTGACCGCGCCGGATTAACGCAACTCGAAGGAGAGGAAAACCTGTTCAGTTCGAGTGAAGTTGCTTTGCAAATGTTGAATGCCAGATTTTTGGGAGATAAGTAATGCCATTGGTTGATATGAAAGACATGCTTAGCCACGCCTATAGTCATGGATATGCAGTGGGCGCATTTGGCGTAGCTGGTTGGGATATTTTGGAAGGTGTCGTGGAAGCTGCAGAGAGTATGCGCGCCCCGATAATTTTGAGTGTTTCTAAATCTTATCCTGGTACGGATAATATTGAATCATTGGCACGGGCAGTGATAGAAATGGGGCAGCGTGCGTCTATTCCTGTTGCTTTTCAGATTGAGGTGGAAGATACACTCGAAGCTGCACAAGCAGCCATTGAGATGGGTTGTGGCGGGGTGGTTTTTAATGCCTCTACTCGTCCGTTACCTGAAAATGTGTCGTTCACTCAAAAAGTAGTCGGTTTGGCAGAGCCGCATGGCGTAATGGTAGTGGGGCAGGTTGGGCAGCTTGAAAGCGAACAGGCAAATGATGGAGGGGAGTCTTCCCCGGTTGGATCGACGTCTCCTCTCGAAGCCAAATACTATGTGGAGCGTGCTGGTGTGGGATGTCTGGCTGTATCAGTCAACCGTATGAACAGCGGCGGTAATAAATACGATTTCACCCGACTTTCGAAAATTAATCAAGCCGTGGGTATTCCTCTGGGGATACATGACAGTGTTGGTTTTACTGACGATCAACTGCGCCGCATGATCGGATTTGGCGCAGCCAAGGTAAACTATAGCACCACATTGCTGGATATTGCAGCAAAGCGTATCCGGGAAAATGCGCTTGCCGGTGTTGAAGGGTACGCCGCTACTATGGCTGGAGTGCGCGATGTGGTGCGACAAGAAGTGGAGCGTTGCATCAAGGTATGGGGCAGCGGAGGTCGCGCAGCAGAAGTATTGCTGCAATGCAAGCTACATGAACCTGTCTCAGCAAAGTCGTTAGCTGATGCTGGTAAAGCAAAAACTGGTGCTACAGAAAAAATAAAGCCGATTTTTGGCAGATTGGTGCCTTGAAAACAGAGACTATTTCACAGGATGCAATACACACCGCTGTTGAGTTGCTGCGTTCCGGTGAAATAGTCGCGTTCCCTACAGAGACAGTGTACGGGTTAGGAGCTGATGCTGCCAACCCGTTGGCTTTGCGTCGGGTATTTGAAGCCAAGGGACGACCAGTCGATCACCCGCTTATTGTTCATATTGCAGATTCTTCCCAATTGTCTGGCTGGGCACGAGATATCCCGGATGAAGCGTGGCAACTTGCAGAATCATTCTGGCCGGGGCCATTAACCCTGATATTGCAGAGGCATAATCGGGTATTGAACGAAGTTACCGGTGGGCAGGATACTGTCGGCTTGCGTGTCCCGGATCATCCCGTTGCAGCTGCATTGCTGCGGGAGTTTGGTGGAGGTGTTGCGGCGCCTTCGGCAAACCGTTTTGGCCGGGTGAGTCCTACCAAGGCCCAACATGTGCGCGATGAGCTGGGTGCCCAAGTGAGTATGGTGCTGGATGGTGGTCCATGCCGCGTTGGAGTGGAATCTTCGATAATCAGTTTGGTAACTGGCAGAGCAGTGTTGTTAAGACCTGGTGGAGTTCTGGTTTCAGCTATGGAAGACGTGCTTCGGCAGTCTATAGCAATAACCCAGCCGATTGGGCATGAAGTACGTGTTCCAGGGGCATTGGCTTCCCACTATGCACCGGTAACTCCGCTAGAGCTACATGCGACGGAAGTGTTGTGGCAAAGAGTATTCCAACTCTCAACTGAAGGAAGCAAGGTAGTTATACTGGGATTGGGTGATGCAGGTGGAGATAAAACAGGGGATTTTGCCCTTGTGCCTATGCCCGTGCAGGCTGATGAATATGCACGAGTACTTTATTCGACGCTACGCAGCCTGGATAGTGCAGGGTTCGATTTTCTGCTTATTGAAGCTCCGCCTGATACATCCCCCTGGCTTGCGGTCAGGGACAGATTGCGGCGCGCCGCTCAGGGAACGCTACAGATGTCAACGTGATTGCTGTGATATGAAAGATGAGCTTTAATTTACACGGTAACTTGTGCGTTACCGCCAGTTGATTGTTTTACCGCTTTATATTGCCCTTCTTACTCAGATTTTGATCTCCGGTTGAGCAAGTGTCAGTAACTGGTTGATTCCTTCAGCTAACATTTTTTCATTTTGTGCCCGAAGCGTAGCGTGGCCAAGCTTGCGTCCGGGACGCGCTTCTTTTCCATAGTCATGTAAATGTGCCCCAGGCAGTGCCAGCACTTGTTCAGGTTTGGGGATCGTGCCAATAAAGTTCACCATGGCAACGTATCCCACAGGAGTTGTCGCGCCTAGCGGTAATCCCAAAATAGCCCGTAGATGGTTTTCAAACTGGCTAGTCTCGGCCCCTTCGATAGTCCAATGACCTGAGTTGTGCACCCGAGGTGCCATTTCGTTAGCGAGCAGTGTTTCGCCTACCTGGAATAGTTCAAGAGCAAGCACACCAACATAATTCAGTGAATCCAGCAATCGTTTTGCATAGTTTTGTGCTTGTTGCTGCATTGGGTCATCAGGGCGGCTTGTTGAAAGCAGTAAAACCCCATCGCGATGGGTGTTTTCTGATATAGGGTAAAATTTTGTTTCGCCATGAAGCCCGCGTACAGCTATGACAGATATTTCCCGGTCAAAAGGTATATATCCTTCCAATATGAGCGGCATGCTGCCCAGTTGTTTCCAGGCAGTATCCAGATCGGCCGGACTACGTAATACCGTTTGCCCCTTGCCATCGTAACCCAGTGTTCGGGTCTTGAGTACAGCAGGTAAGCCGATTTCGGCTACTGCGTTTTCCAGGTCGCTTCGAGAATTAACTTCCGCAAAGGGGGCTGTCGGGATGCCGAGTTCACGGAACATAGTCTTCTCACGCATCCGGTCTCTGGCGATGGCAAGTGTATGGTGACTTGGGTGAACTGCAGTGTGTTCAGCGAGGTATTTAATGCTCTCCTGAGGCACGTTTTCAAATTCGTATGTGACAACATCTGCCCGTTTGGCAAGATCGGCAAGCAGGGCTCGGTCGTTATAATTGCCGCATAAATGTGCGCCTAATGGCGCAGCGCTGGCATCCGGCACAGGGTCGAGAATGAGGAATTCAAAATCCAGTGGATAGCCGGCCAAAGCCAGCATGCGCGCAAGCTGGCCGCCACCGACGATACCTACGATCATGCACCCTCCCTTGGGTCGGGTCGAGCAAGCACTGCCTCTGTCTGATTTCGCCTGAATTCGGCCAATGTTACGCGGATATCAGGATATTTGTTGCCAAGAATGCTTGCAGCAAAGAGTGCCGCATTAATTGCCCCTGCCTTGCCGATGGCGAGCGTACCAACTGGCACGCCAGCAGGCATCTGTACGATAGAAAGCAAGGAATCAAGTCCGTTGAGCATCTGGGACTGTACGGGTATGCCCAGCACGGGGAGCGCCGTCTTGGCGGCTGCCATACCCGGCAAATGAGCAGCACCACCAGCTCCCGCGATGATGACTTCCAAGCCCCTCTCTTCTGCACTGGCGACATATTCAAATAGCAAATCCGGTGTGCGATGGGCGGACACTACTTGCACTTCATGTGGAATGTTTAACCTGTCCAAGGTTTGCGCAGTGTGTTGTAGTGTTTCCCAATCCGAGACAGATCCCATGATCAGACCGACAAGTGGTTGCATGATTTTTCCTAAAAGTAACTCTATCGTTTTTATTTGGCGTATTTATATATTACTCAGAACTGCAGTCATTCGGAAATTAATGACGCGGCTTCTAAACAAGCAACGGTTGCGAAAGCCTTCAATCTCAAATTAATAGAAGCGTGCATCTCAGAGGCTGGATTGTTGGTGTGAATTATGAAGTTGATATGTAATTAATAAAAGTTAAATATATTTACGGTAATGATTTACTTATATTAAATTATTTAAAGAATTGCCTAAATTACTTCATCAAACTCAGAGGCATGAAATACAGACAGATGGGTTTAATGCGTGAACATATAAAAAAACGGAGCAACTATCAGGTTTTGTGAATAATCAGGATGGTTAGATCCACCTGATGGAAAAAAATTGTCTTTAAGCTTTGAGCAAAGATAGTACAGTAAAAGACGTGGTAATTATTATATAGAACCCGCTATCATCAAGGAACTGTCACCCACCACACCATTACAATAGTTTTCATGAAAAACTTGTATTAAAGCGCGGCGGGAGATTAATGGCATAACTGTACTGGTTAGCGCCCTCGGCCTGCAGGCCTGCGGGTTGCAGCTGGTTTTGCACTTCCAAATCCGCCGCCTCCCGCCTTGGCTGGGCCTGTATTGGATCTGGCCTGTCCTTGAGATGCAGGTTTGCTGCTGGAACGGCCTCGTGGCTGACCACGTCCAGGCAGCCCACTTCTGCCATTCTGGATAGGTTCCGGTTTGGCATTGCGGTCAGGCTCAAAACCGGGAACTACTTCTTCAGGCAGTTCACGTTTGAGCAGTCTTTCAATATCGGATTGCAACTTGATTTCGTCTACGCAAACCAGTGATACCGCTTCACCCGTCTGCCCCGCGCGCCCTGTACGACCAATACGGTGTACATAATCTTCTGGTACGTTAGGAAGTTCGTAATTTACAACATGCGGCAGGTCGGCGATGTCGATACCCCTTGCCGCAATATCGGTTGCAACCAAAACCTGCAAGCTTCCATCCTTAAATTCTGCCAGCGCGCGGGTACGTGCAGATTGGCTCTTGTTGCCGTGAATAGCGAGTGAATTAATACCATTCTTGGTTAAATATTCGGCTAACTGGTTTGCACCATGTTTGGTTCGCGTAAATACCAGAACCTGATGCCAGTTATTTTCCTTAATGAGATGGGCTAGCAGAGGACGTTTTTTATCGCGATCGACCGGATATACCTTGTGCGAAATCTTGTCAGCCGTAGCATTGCGTTTTGCTACTTCGATCATTGCCGGTTTGTTGAGTAAACCATCAGCCAGCGCCTTGATTTCATCAGAGAACGTTGCAGAAAACAGCAGGTTCTGTCGATGTTTAGGCAACAATGCCAGTACTTTTTTGATATCACGAATGAAGCCCATATCCAGCATACGATCTGCTTCATCCAGCACCAGAATTTTAATGTGCGAGAGATCAAGGGTTTTTTGCTGCACATGGTCCAGCAGGCGCCCAGGTGTAGCAACCAGAATGTCTACACGGCTTCTCAGACGGCTGATCTGGGGGTTGATGTTCACGCCGCCAATCATTACCATCGAGTTCAGTTTCAGGTATTTACCATATTCACGCACGCTTTCTTCAACTTGCGCAGCAAGTTCACGAGTAGGAATCAGAATCAGTGCCTGAATGGGTGGGCGACCTTCTGAAGGGCCTTTGGCCGCATTAGTGGTCAGTAAATGCAATATTGGCAGTACAAAACCTGCAGTTTTGCCGGTACCGGTTTGCGCGCCAGCCAACAGATCGCCACCAGATAAAATGGCGGGAATCGCTTGTGACTGAATAGGGGTTGGGACGGTGTAGCCACGTTCGGTGACAGCACGGACAATTTCTTCGGACAAGCCGAGGGTAGCGAAAGACATATAACTCCGGGAATAACATCGGCCTGTCGCCGTTGTCGGCGCCAGTCTTAGGCAGACGGATAAAAATGTGAAGGGCCAGGTTGGCCAGAGACGAGAAGACTGAAAGCAAACGTCTCAAGCCAGCATTTTAGCAGACTGCAGGGTTTATTTATTATTTATTTAATGCATTGATAGACAATGAAATTTTAATGCGGCTTAGGTACTGTGGCTTCCACATGTAAAATATCTAAATTTTTTATGATTTGTTAAGGTGATTGATATGAAGCCCTATTCTGAATCCTGTGAGCGTAATCAGGCGCATATTCTTGAAATACTGACCCCCTTGTTTGCTGATAGAACACGTGTGTTGGAAATTGCCAGCGGCACAGGCCAACACGCCGTTTATTTTGGTCAAGCATTACCCCATTTAATTTGGCAGACAAGTGAATTGGAGGAAAATCATGCCGGGATTCGCGCTTGGCTTGCAGAATCAGTGTTGGATAATGTGTTGCTGCCAATTGCATTGGATGTGAATGATAGTCAGTGGTCGCTGGATAAAGTGGACGCTGTATTTAATGCGAATACGGTTCATATTGTTTCATGGCAGGAAGTAGAAAGAATGTTTGAAAACATAGGCAAAATCCTGGAACCAGGCGGAATTTTATGTCTCTATGGTCCGTTTAATTACAACGGTCAATATACTTCTGAAAGCAATGCACGTTTTGATGACTGGTTGAAAGGCAGAAACGCTAAAAGTGCAATTAGGGATTTTGAAGCAGTGAATAAACTGGCTGAATCTCAAGGCATGGTTTTGGTGCAAGATGAAGCGATGCCAGCAAATAATCGAATTCTGGCTTGGAAAAAGTAAAGGGGAGTAATGGGTGATGTTACATGCCGCATCACCAGTACGCAGTTTTATTGGACAAACCATTTTAATGCAACAGGCTGCGATTGATAAAGCAAGTAATCATAGCCTGTGTATTTAATTAATAACCTGTTTTCTCGCTTTCAGGCATATCGGTTTTTTCACCGAAAAAATTCCATAACAAATGTGCAACAACTTCCGGTGCAATCACTGTGTGGGTGTTTTTTGTTTCCTGCAGGCGGTTGCGGAGCGATTTGCGCAAATCAGGGTTGCCGGTAAGATCAAAAATAATATCCACTTTATCACCTAAATTGATGACATCCAGTGCGTTTTCAAAAACTGGCACTTTGCTGTGAGCGAATCCCATGGCAACCGGAGAGTCGATATGGCGCGTGGATACTGCTACGATTTCTACGTTGATATGCTGTTCTTGAATTTTTTCAAGGAAGTTTTCGGCAAATGTTTCTCCGACACTACCCAAGCCCAATAAGGCAACATTGACTTTATTGCTCATGCTCAAAACTCCTCAGATATTATTAGTAGTGAATTTGTGTGTTGAGAATAGCTGAACACAAGATGTGTTGCAAGCATAAGAGGGGCTAAATCCAGGAAAAACGGTTTCTGGAATTAAAAAGATGAAATGCTTCTGTGATTGGGTTTTCAGGCGCGTTGTGATGAGTTGTTCAATCTGCCTGGCCGAAAATAATCAGAGTTGTCATAATATTTTTCAGATTCATTTTCTATTGACCATCCTGGCATTCCGAGTAATGGGACTGGGGAGAGCGCTTGCGGGGCGGTGAGCTTGCTTTCATCTGACAAAATGGCCGCAATTTTCCCGTCCAGTTCTATAACTTGTTCAGTGACAGGCTTGTCAAAAAAAAGCTTGTCTACTTTTACGAGCAATCCTTTCCCGGTCATTCCGGTGTATGGGTGTAAAGCTTTTTCATAGAGAGAATGTCCAAAGAGAAATAATTTCATGCCGGAGGGAATGGCAGAGCGTTGCTCCCAAAATAATGTTTTCCACTGAAAATCTTTTAGTAAGTTTGCTAGGTTTTCATCGGAATAGGCGACAACGACTCCGCTCTCATCAAACAATGTAATAGCATCCTGAGCCTTTGGTCGATTGTTTTCACTCGCTTCAGTTCCATTTCTTAATCGGAAAGCGGCGTAGTGACGTGCATTAATAATGGCTTTAGCTTTGGGGAAGGCCAGCCAAACTAACGAATTGAACAGGTCATGCCAGTTATGGGTGCGAGTCTGAACTTCACCAGTCAGAAAAATTCTTGGTTCATATTTCTCGGAAAACTGCAGCGGTTTTTGGCCTTGTGGGACAAATTGGATGGGCTGGCCATTCTGGTTGGAAATGGCTTTTTCAGTTGTATGTAATAGCTGCTGATAGTCCTGCAGATGTGGCCATGTAGTATGTTTCATGAAGCTGGAAGCAATCGCGTACAGTGGCTCAAACATGGGGGAGCGTGAAAGAAATTGCGGGTCCCATATTTGCTTCATATCTTTCAGGAAACCTGTGTTACCACCATTTTTCATACACAATCCGGCTTTCCGGTACGCCGATATTTTTCAATTCGGTCACAACATCTTCGATCATTAATTGCGGGCCGCAAAGATAATACATGGTCTCGTGTGACAGACCAGCTTGCTTCAGTAATTCACTGTCAATACGGCCAGTTCGTCCTTGCCAGTTTTCCTGATCTGGCTGGGTAACAGTGATAAGACTCTGAATATGGGGATTATGAGTTTCAATTTGCTGCAAATCTGTGCGGAAGAGAAATTCGTCCGCAGTGGGGATGCTGTAAACCAATGTGGCGTCAACTTCAAGTGCCGCATCATCAACAAAACGAAGAATGCTCATGAGCGGTGTTACACCGACCCCCGCACCAATCAGGACAATTTTTTCTCCCATGCCTGGAACATAAACGAATACACCCTGACCCGTTGAAACCGTGACAGTGTCGCCTTCCTGAGCCTGTTCATACATGAAACGCGTCACTGGATGGCGTGCGCCTTGTTTGATTGCCAGCTCAAAAGTGCCTTTTTTGAGCGGAGATGACGTCATGGAATAGCCTCCGGTTTCCACTTTGCCTTCTATCTCTACAGATAAATCAATCCATTGCCCGGCCAGGAATTGGAATGCCTGTTGACCATAATCCAATGTGAAGGACTTGATAGTAGGTGTTTCTTGCTTAATAGAAGCAATGCGAACAATAAACTTCTGCAATCTGTATCCTTTTTATGGGGGGGGCAGGGGTCTCCCTGCATTGTCTAGATTGGGGATTATATCAGCCAGCTCAGCTGGTGGGCATTTTAGGTGATTTGGAAGTGAAGTTCTGTGATTTCGTGAAACATGGTGACATCAACAAAAAGCGAAACAGGCTAGGGTTTGCCATAATCCAGCGGCCAGCGAGACGCCATGTATTCGATAACATTCTGGCTGAGATTGTTTGATGCATAGGTCCAGATCACATTGCTTTGATCCAACTTGTTTAATTTTTTGTATTTGATATTGACGTTTTGAACGGGTAACTCGTTTTGATGATACGCTTTGATCTCTTCAATATCTGCATCTGTATTGAAAAACAACCATTCTGTAATAAATGCATTTTGCTGTTGATTCAACTGATGGCATATCTCATCTTCAACAGGAATAGGCATGGCTAACTTTGGCGCGCTCAAAGAATAATTAAATTTCCACCCACCATAGATGTCCAGTCCATCAGTAACAAAAAAAGCGGGATTTTCAAGCGAAAAGAAATTTGCAAGCTTGAAAAATGCGGAGGGAAAGGCGGCATCGTGGTAACCAATCCACCAGCCAAAAACATGATTATCCATTTCAATGTAGGTAACTGCGCATAACAGACCGGCACCTCTGGGTGTAAACGCAATATAAGTTTGTGGTGTGGTCATGTTATTGATGTCAATGAAAACAGTCCGTGAATGGATGATCCTTATTTAAAAATAGATCATTTTTGATGGATATCAATGAACATGATGGTGATGTCTATAATAGAAAAAATGGTTAAGGATAAAGTGGCATGAGATTCACCTCGAATTGGGTTCCGCCAATTGAAGGTGTTGAAGAGACCAATGAAGTCAAATATGTGTGGTCTGTGCTACCTGCAAAACGAGTGGGTGCACGGTTGATACCGTCTCTTATGATGCGGCGAGGCGCAATGTATGTCGAAAACAGGTCAAATCTTACCGGTGCTGATTTAAAATTTAACGAACAGGAACGATCAAGTCAGGGGCGTCGTCAGTATTGCCGCAGGGTCGGTGATGCTCAAATATTACTGGATACTCGCGCTCAAGGTGATCGGCGGCGACAAAAAAGTAGGCAGACTGATTTCTCCACTTCCATTGAAATAGCGGGATAAAGGGTGGGTATGTAATCTATCTGTAACATGATGCTTGCCGAAATAAGGCTAATTCAGGTAGCCTATTGTTCCGGAGGATAAAAGCATGTCAATAAAACACCCTATCATTGCGATTACAGGCTCATCAGGTGCAGGTACGACAACGACTCGAGATGCGTTTGGCGATATTTTCCGCAGAGAAGGAATTAACGCGGCTTTTGTTGAAGGGGACAGCTTTTTTCGTTATAACCGCAGTGAAATGCAGAAAGCGATTCAATCCTCGATAGTCGCAGGCAATCCGATTAGTCATTTTGGCCCAGATGCCAATTTGTTCGATAAACTGGAAATGTTGTTTAACGAATATGGGGAGAAGGGTGTAGGTCAGATTCGTCGCTATATTAAAGATCGCGAACAGTTGGTGGATTATGAACAGGCAACTGGCGAATTTACACCGTGGGAATCACTGCCTAAAGAATCGGATTTGTTGTTTTATGAAGGCATGCATGGTGGTGTAGTGGCTTCTACGTGGACACGCCGGCGTATGAGTCCTTCGCATAACCCCAAGGTGGTTCGTGATCGTCGTCAGGGAAGACAGAATAACGGTGTGGATGTCGCTCAGCATGTTGATCTACTGGTTGGTGTGGTTCCCAGCGTCAACCTGGAATGGATACAGAAAATCCATCGCGATTGTGGCAAAAAAGGGTGTACTGTGGAATCTGTCACAGCGACAATCCTTAGGCGTATGAAAGATTACGTCAGCTTCATCACCCCCCAGTTTTCGTTAACCGATATTAATTTCCAGCGTGTACCGCTGGTGGATACATCCAATCCATTCATCGCCCGGGATATTCCCACTCTGGATGAAAGTATGGTTGTCATTCGTTTCCGTGAACCCAAAAAACATGACTTCCCTTATTTGATGAGAAATATTGATGGAGCTTTTATGTCACGCCCTAATACCATGGTGGTGCCTGGGGGGAAAATGGATCACGCTATGGAGATTACCTGCACGCCAATTATTCGTGAAATGATGGATAAGAAGCGCAAACTGAAATAATAAGGATTAAAAAGGTAGGTGTTATTTCATTGTTTACTGGCTTCAGATAACTTCAGCAAGATGCTGGTCACTTCAACATGGATAATATATTTTCATTAAAATGAAATTTTATTATCCATTTTCATTTAGATAAATACTCATTCAGCCGCCTAAAGCAGTCGCATAGATGTTTATCATGCTGCAACATTTAAAATGTTGTTGACATACATAACTACGAGTGTAAACATATAGGCATGTTAACTGAACATATTCATAAACTGCCTCAAGAGTGGCGAGATGTTTCTAGTGTGTTTGTTGCGCTGGGGGACGAGCAACGTCAACGCATTTTGCTGACATTTGAACCTGGTGAGCGGCTTAATGTTTCACAACTGGTTTCTGTGTCAGCTTTAAGTCGCACGGCGGTGTCACACCATCTTAAGGTGTTACATCATGCCGGAATTTTGGATAGCGAGAAAATCGGCAAGGAAGTGTATTTCTGGATTAACAGGGACAGGGTTTCAGAAACCTTACAAGCCGTGCTGGATTACGTGAAAAACAATACTTAAAAGAAAATATAGGGGATAACATGCTGAAACTATTGCTGCGCTTACTGTGCAAAATGCTATTCAGAGTTGAGATTCGCGGTAAAGTGAATCTTCCAAAAACAGGAAAGCTGCTGGTTGTAGCCAACCATGAATCATTTTTAGATGGGCTGTTGCTAGGGTTGTTTCTACCATTTCGCGCTACCTTTTTGGTGCATACGACGGTACTTGATAATCCTTTTTTTCGTTTATTGCTTTCCCGCGTTCCATATCTGGCAGTGGATCCTACCAGCCCACTGGCAATGAAAAAAGTGATTAAGTTATTAGAGGCTGGTGAACCGGTAGTAATCTTCCCGGAAGGGCGCATTACCCTGACAGGAAGCCTGATGAAGGTTTACGATGGTCCTGGCTTTGTCGCGGCTAAAACAGGTGCCACTATTCTGCCGGTGAGGCTGGATGGTGCAGCGCGCTCTTACTTCAGTCGTTTATCGGGTAACTATCCGCGCCGTGTATTTCCCAGAATCACCCTTTCTATTTTGCCAACAACATCCATTGCCATGCCGGATGCACCCACCGCCAAATTGCGACGCCGTATGGCAGGTGACGCAATGCGTCGCGTGATGCAAGAAATGTTATTTGCATCGCACCCTGTTCAAACGTTGTTCAGCGCTTTTATCGACGCAATTAAAATTCATGGAAGAAGCACGCGTTTATTGGAAGATATGCAACAAGTCGAAGAGTCCTATGGTCAACTGCTGAAAAAAAGCCTTGGTCTTGGGAGGTTGGTGAGCAAGATAAGTATTTCTGGTGAAAATGTGGGGGTCATGCTGCCCAATGTCACCAATACTATTTGTTTGATATTTGGCATGAGCGCAATGCGACGCGTGCCCGCTATGCTGAATTATACGGCTGGTACAGCTGGAATCCAGAATGCCTGCGTTGCTGCAGGGGTGCGTACTATTATTACATCACGCCAGTTTGTCGAGGCAGCCAAGTTGGATAGTAATCTGAACAATCTGAAAAACATACAGGTTGTTTATCTGGAAGATCTGCGTAAGCAATTGGATATGTGGGATAAGCTCTGGTTGATGGGATTTGCCCGCTGGATGCCAACGCTTGCTGCACAACAGGGGCTTCCGGATGATCCTGCAGTAGTGCTTTTTACTTCAGGTTCGGAAGGAAAGCCCAAAGGTGTGGTACATACCCATCGTGGTATTTTATCCAATATTGCGCAGATTAGAGCCGTAGTCGATTTTTCTCCATCAGACAAATTCATGGTTACACTGCCGCTATTTCATGCTTTTGGTTTCACTTGTGGCGGCATTATGCCTTTGGTAACCGGATCCAGGATTTTTCTTTATCCATCCCCTTTGCATTATCGCATCATTCCCGAAATTATTTATGACCGTGGTTGTACGGTTCTGTTTGGAACCAGCACCTTTCTTGGTAACTATGCCAAATACGCGAATCCTTACGATTTTTACAAACTTCGTTATGTAATAGCAGGTGCAGAAAAACTTAAAGAAGAAGTCCGTAAAACCTGGATGGATAAATTTGGTATCCGCATTCTGGAAGGTTATGGTGCTACAGAGTGTGCGCCAGTGCTGGCTGTGAATACACCGATGGCTTATAGCGCAGGTACCGTAGGGCCGTTATTGCCGGGACTTGAATTCCGGTTGGAAGCCGTGCCAGGCATTACTCAGGGTGGGCTGCTCAGTGTTCGCGGTCCCAATGTCATGAAGGGATATTATTTCCATGATAATCCAGGGGTGCTGAAGCCGCCCGTAGACGGCTGGTACAGCACTGGTGATGTGGTAAATATGGATGTTGATGGTTTTGTGCGCATATTAGGTCGCGTTAAACGCTTTGCCAAGATAGCAGGAGAAATGGTGTCGCTGGAAGTGGTGGAACAAATTGCAAATCTTGCATCACCCGCCTCTAGCCATGCGGCCACTACACAAGCAGATCAGCAACGTGGTGAAAATATCCTGCTGTTTACAACCGACGCAAGCCTTACGCGTGAAGTTCTGCTTGCTGCTGCAAGAGAGCTAGGCAGTCATGAACTGGCCGTAGCTCGCAAGATAGTACATATGGCTGAGTTGCCATTGCTGGGTACAGGTAAAACTGATTACGTCACACTGAAACAGATGTCGGAAAGCGCTTGATGAATCGCAGAAACTTTATGCGATCGCTGGGTGCATTTGGATTTGTTGCAGGGAGCTCAGCGGGATGGAAATTTTGGCCGGAACAAGGCCTCATTAACCCCTGTCTCGCCAATCTGCCCGGATCAGTTGCGAACCACCCATTGATGCAGTCGGTGTGGTCAGGGTTGGACTCAATGCAAGTTTGGGATTGTCATGTGCATCTGGTGGGCGGGGGGGATTCTAATAACGGCGTTTGGTTTAGCCCCGCGATGGATAGTTTGTGGCATCCCATACTGAAATTACAGAAGCTGTTCTATATGAATGCGGGTTGCGTGCATGATACGCCTGGACACCTTGATCAGAGCTATGTTGATCGTATGTTAAATTTGGTTGAGGGTATGCGGCCAGGCTTCAAGGCAATGCTGTTTGCTTTCGACTGGTTTCATGATGAAGCAGGACGGCCAGACCGAAATCGCTCTATTTTCCATATTCCTGATCATTACGCGGCGCAGGTGGCGCATAGTCATCCAGAAACTTTTGAGTGGGTAGCATCTATTCATCCTTATCGCACAGATTGCGTGGCCGCTGTACAAGCAGCTGTACGTGATGGGGCAAAGGCAATTAAATGGCTCCCGTCTGCTATGGGTATTGATCCGCTTTCACCTCGCTGTGACCGTTTTTATGAAGCGCTGGCAGCGGTGGATATGCCTATCATAAGTCATGCCGGGCGTGAACTGGCAGTGCAGGGTGGTAACCAGGATTTTGGGAATCCGCTACGGTTGCGGCGGGCTATGGATCATGGTGTGCGCGTGGTCATTGCGCATTGCGCTTCCGATGGCGATGACCAGGATATTGATCAAGGTGCTAACGGCCCGCGCGTGAAAAGCTATGATCTTTTTGCTCGCATGATGGATGAATCTCGGTATGCTGAAAAGCTTTATGCCGATATTTCTGCATTGACTCAGCTCAACCGTGTATGGGCACTTAAAGCCGTTTTGCAGCGAGATGACTGGCATTCGCGTTTGCTAAATGGTTCTGACTACCCATTACCGGGTGTCATGCCCTTATTTTCGGCTACTGACCTGGCAAATATGGGGCTACTTGATTCTGCCTCAGTACCGTTTTTGCAGGAGGTCAGGCTGCACAATCCGCTGCTGTTTGATTTTGCTTTGAAACGGTTGGTGAGTTTGGGAAAACGACAGTTCCCGTCCAATGTTTTCGAAACACGTCGTTTTTTTGAAAGGAAGCTTGCATGATCCAAACAAATCAACCAGTTAGCCAGAACGACAGTCTGCTCTCACGTGGAATGATTGCAGTGCTTGCGGCCCAGTTTTTTTCTGCTCTCGCTGACAATGCGCTGCTGTTTGCAGCAATAGCCATGCTTAAATTTTTACAGGCACCTGATTGGCAGACTCCCCTGTTGCAGGGATTTTTTGCCATTGCTTTTATTTTTCTGGCACCTTTCGTAGGCCCGTTCGCCGATAGCTGGCCCAAGGGCAGGGTGATGCTGGTGGCTAACGCGATGAAATGTGCTGGTGCAGTTGCGATGCTATTCGGACTGCACCCTTTGCTTGCCTATAATTTAGTTGGAGTCGGTGCTGCAGCCTATTCTCCTGCAAAATATGGCATTCTCAGTGAACTGGTTGGTGCTGACAAGCTGGTTAAAGCCAATAGCATGATGGAAGGTTCTACCATCGTTGCTATTTTATTGGGTGCTGTTCTGGGGGGGATGTTGGCAGATTGGTCGATCACCGCAGCGCTGACAGGCGTTGCAGCATGCTATGGGATTGCAGGGCTGGCAAATCTGTTTATTCCAAAACTTCCGCCAGCCCATCCGCTTGCAACTTTTTCGCCCATAGCACTGATCAATGATTTTTGGATAGCACTGAATACATTGGTGAGAAATCCAGACGCGCGGTTCTCAATGCTTGGCACCAGTGTATTTTGGGGGAGTGGCAGTACGCTTAGGTTCCTGCTGGTGGCCTGGGTGCCGGTTGCATTGTTTATTGCAGATAACGGCACGGCGGCAAACTTAAGCGGAGTTGTCGCTATTGGAATCGCGCTGGGTGCCGCAGCTGCTGCAAAATTCGTCAATCTCGAGACAATCAATCGCGCGCTGCCAGCGGGTATTTTAATAGGGTTGCTGATCCCGGTGTTCGCACATACCACCAATTTGCCAACGGCTGCAATGATGCTGATATTAATCGGCGCGTGCGGGGGCTTCTATGTTGTTCCGCTGAATGCGCTCTTGCAGGAACGCGGACATGAAACCGTCGGCTCTGGGCATGCTATAGCAATCCAGAATGTGTTTGAAAATTTCATGATGATTATCATGGTGGGTCTCTATACCCTGATGGTGAAGGCTGGGATGCCCGTGGTCGCATCGGCTAGCCTGTTTGGTCTGTTGGTGTTCCTTGCTATTGGGATGTTGGCGTGGTTGCGGATGCGCAAAATGAAAGGTGTTGCCGTATCAATTGAAGATGTAACTCGCTGAAGTCATAAACCAAAAATGGGAATTATAGGAAACGTTAAAAGATTCCTGGCTCATTGTGCTTGGATTGAGCCTTGTCGCTCAACGTAACCGGAACGAATCGTTTAAGAATTGTTATTGATGCGAAATTGACTATACTTAAGATCCAAACAATTTGTTTCAATTAAGGAGATTTTCTATGAATCCTCTTATTTTATCAAAACTGTTTTTGCACCATTCTGGCTGGAAATATGTTGCGCACAGCCATCTCTCTATTCTGAAATTGTATCTGCTTTATGTTGTACCGCTGTCACTGATTCCGCCGTTGATGGTGTATTTTGCAGGCACTATGTACACTGATCAGATTTTCCCTGTGCTTTCAGCTAATAAGCTGCAAATGATTGTTGCCATTTTCTTTTTGGTTGAATTGGCCATCGTCCCTATTATGGGCTGGGTCATACAAGCATTGGGAGAAGTGGCCGGCATCCAGCCTCATTATCGCGAAGCTTTTACATTAGCGGCAGTAGCACCGACGCCGTTGTGGCTGGCGCCTTTGTTCTTGTTTGTTCCCAATTTGCTGCTTAATATTGCAGTAACTTCTGCTGCCATGATAGGGTCTGCTGCGGTCATTTATTATGCAGTACCAGCGTTATTTCATCTTAAAGACAAAGGTCGTTCATTGCTGATGTCCGGCTCTATTTTTGCAGCGGGGTTGGTAGCCTGGGTGTTTCTGATGGTGTTGACCTTGCTGACATGGAGTTATTTGTAGTTCAGTCTTAGCAGTTTGGCTAAGAATCAAAGATGCAAGCTGCGCAATGTGGCTTGCATCTGATTCGATGGTTTGCTACTTTAGTCGGCTATGAATAATTCTCCCTATGTTTTTGATGCAACTGGTGCAAATTTTCAAACCCTGGTATTGGAAAACTCTGCAAAAGGACCTGTATTAGTTCATTTCTGGTCGCCTCGTGCCGGGCCCTGCATGTTGCTTATGCCGCGGTTGGTCAAGATGGCGACAGAGTATGGCGGCAAATTTTTGCTCGTCATGGTCAATACAGATGAGCAGGGGAGGTTGTCCAAAGACCTGGGTGTCACCAGTGTGCCAACAGTGAAATTTTTCCGAAACGGTAAGCTGGTGCACACGATTCACGGTGCCGATCCGGATGCTGAGTTTCGTAAAGTAATTGATCGGTTCGTGGCCAGGGATTCTGACAGGGCCCACGCAATCGCTTTACGCGCCTATCAGGATGGGGATATTGACAAGGCATGTTCATTGCTGGCGCAGGCGGCGCTGGATGATACCAGTAATCCTCGCATTCCTCTTGATCTTGCCAAATTGCTGGTGTTGAAGGGGGATTTTGCGCAAGCTGAAGATCTTCTGACGTATCTGCCATCTGAAGTGAGAGATGATGCAGAAATAGGCACTTTGCTTGCCCATGTGGGATTCATCCGTGTTGCGCAGGATGCTCCAGACCTCGAAACCCTTGAGCAAATATTAGAAGGCGAGCCTGATAATAGCCTGGCGCACTATCAGCTTAGTGCGTTGAAATTGATTCAGGATGATTATGAAAGTGCAATGGGGCATTTGCTCGAGATTGTAAAGCGTGACAGAGCATTCCGCGATGATGCAGGACGCAAAGGTTTGATTTCCCTTTTCGGCATGTTGGGGAATGAGGGCGAATTGGTTACACGCTACCGTTCTCTACTATCCCAAGCCATGAACTGAACAATTGGCTAATATGCGGCGTTATCAGTTGCCTGCATTGTAAGCATCAATACATTCTTTTAACGTTTTACCAGCACCTTCTTTGCTAGTGATTGCGCAATCCATCACATTGCCAGATTTTGTGTTTCGATTTGCGTTTGAAGAAGATAAAATCGTCCCTGAATTGTCAGAAGTTTGGCCTGACTGGTTTTGCAGTTTCTTGTTTTCTTCAAGCAGGGCAGTATTTTTTGCCTTGAGTTTTTTGTACTCTTCTTCCAATTTCCTATTGCGGCTTTCTAGTGATTCCGGCGCGCTTGTATCGGGAGTTTTATGCGTTTTTTCAGGGTTGCCTGCTTTTGAAGCCGGATGCTTGCTTGATGGCCAAAAGACGTAGGTAGCAATGCCTGCGGCAAGTAAAATCAGGAAAATAGCCAAAGCAATAATCAGTATCTTCTTGCTAAAGAAACGCTTGAATGTGGAAGGTGTTTCATCAGATTCCCCATCGGAATCCAGAGCGGATTCCGGCTCTGTTTGATCTTTCCCCTCTTCCGTCTTTGTACGGCGTTTGATCAGAAGGGAAATTTTTCCTAGTAAACGTTTGAAAAATGATGCCTCTTGTTCTGATTCTGCATCAATTTCCGGATGATCGTTTTCTTTGATTTCCTTGACTGGTTGGTATTGCGGTATTTTGGTGTCCTCAACTGCTTCTTTGGGAGGAGGGATTTCAACAGTGTCACTAGCATCGAGAAGCTGTGATATATCAGTTTCATCGCTATCTGTTTCGTTTGGAGAACTGAAAAGTTCCGAAATGTCATCACTCTCGTTGTTTTCAAATAGTGCGGATATATCAGTGTCTTCAATTGGACGGCTGACCGAAGTAGTCTCGAAAAGCACAGACATGTCCGCCATATCCGCCATCTCTTCCATTTCATCAGGTTCTGAAGAATCAGGTTGCTCTGAAGGGATTTCAGGCGAGGGTACAACCATGGTGCTTGCGAGTAACGCATCTTCCTGGGTCGCAGGTACAGTGTCAGACAGGGTTGGGATATCATCGGCAGTTGCGACATTTTTAGATTTTTTACTGCTGATATCGGAAGGGCTATCAGCATTCTTCTTGAAAATCCCTTTGAATTTAGCAACGCTGCGTTTTAAAAAACTGGTTGAGTTTACAGATTCTGTATCATCTACAGAGGCGTGCCGTTTTGTTGGTGAGGTTTGTTTGCTTGTAATATCAGACTCTTCCGGAATATCTGTAGCGGCCTTTATGCGACCAAAGGAGATAATAGTTAAAGTGTGTTGTAGTGAGGAAATTAATTTTCCCATGGGTAAGCCTCAATTCGAGATAACGGTGAGATGCCGTATCAACATTTTTTCACCAGCATACTATTGATGAAGCTGGATTTTGATCGTAACCATGCTGTATTGACTTAATAACGGCCTGTTTGCGCCAAAGTTGAGTTTAATATTTTATTGGGGGGGTTCATTCAGACAGGTTGAAGTGCCAACACCAGGGCGATGGGCATTGCTATCAGACCGCCTAAATTGCCTAACATGACAATGGAGGCCACCTTTTCCGGTTCCTGCTGATATTTTTCAGCGACCATATAGTTCAATACAGCGGGGGGGAGGGCGCCAAATATTAATAGCAGGCTTTGCTGCAAGGGAGGTAGATGGAGGAATGGTGCTATGAGCCAAACAATGGCCAAGCCCGAAATCGGGCATAAGGCCGCGCCCCACAAACCAATTCGCCAATCTTTCAAAGAAACGACATTAAGCCGAACCCCCAGAGAAAAAAGCATCAGCGGAATGGCAATATCTCCCAGCATTTTAATGCTGATAGATAGCATGGAAGGCACTTCCCAGTTGGCAAAGCTAACTATCAGACCCAGCAATGTGGCAATAATCATGGGCATGCGAAGCAGGTGGGAGAAACGGGTGCGATGGTCTAGAATATACGTGCCTAGCGAAAAATGCAGA
Organism: Sulfurirhabdus autotrophica; assembly: GCF_004346685.1. NCBI lineage: Bacteria > Pseudomonadati > Pseudomonadota > Betaproteobacteria > Nitrosomonadales > Sulfuricellaceae > Sulfurirhabdus > Sulfurirhabdus autotrophica. The sequence continues at coordinate 96,734 of NZ_SMCO01000002.1, read as the reverse complement.
GCCATTTCCACGATGAACAATATGATTGCGCCCGCCAAAGCTTCTTGCCCGAAGGCAAGCACCATGAGCGGGATGCCCATGTTGCCGGAGTTATTGAACATCATGGACGGCACAAACGTTTTATAATCCACCTTGAGCCACTTAGCTACGGGCAAAGCAAGTAACCCGGAGCCCAGTACGACGACGAGTGCGCCAATTGCCAGGTTTTGGTGTGAAGCAAGATCAAAAGACTTGCTGGCAAGTGCACTGAATACCAGTGCTGGCACAAAGAGATCCATATTCAGCTGATTGGCAAATGTCATGTCAGGTCGTTTATAACGTCCATAAGCATAGCCAATTGCGGCAATAGCGAATACCGGAAAAATTATTGAGAGAATACGCATTAACATCTGACTATTATGACTAATTTAAGCCCAATTCAGTATCAAATTTATCCAAAAAATCCGGCTGCACATTTATTCGAAATCGTTTGTATCGTTTCTGATCCGGATGAGGATGGTCAGCGTTTTTCATTACCAGCCTGGATTCCCGGCAGTTACATGATCAGAGAATTTGCCAAAAATATTGTGCAGCTTTCTGCCGAATGCAACGGGAAACCCGTTGTGACCAAAAAACTGGACAAAGATACCTGGCAGTGTGCGCCATGTGATGGCCCAATGAAGCTGACCTATGAAGTCTATGCTTGGGATTTGTCAGTACGTGCCGCTCATCTCGATAATACTCATGGCTATTTTAATGGGACCAGCGTTTTTTTGATGGTACAGGGTAAAGAAGACCGGCCGTGTATCGTGGATATCAGACCACCGGTGGGAGACGTGTTTCAGTCATGGCGAGTTGGTACAGCCATGTCGCGAGATTCTGCTGCTCCTTATGGGTTTGGGCTGTACAGGGCAGAAAATTACGATGAACTTGTCGATCATCCAGTGGAAATGGGTGAATTTACCCTTGCTACTTTTGAGGCGTGTGGCGTACCTCACGATATCATCATCACAGGCCGCCATCGCAGTGACATGGATCGCTTGTGTACCGATTTAAAGAAAATTTGCGAACACCATATTCGCTTCTTTGGTGAACCCGCACCCATGGATCGCTATGTTTTTATGGTGATGGCAGTTGGTGACGGATATGGAGGCCTGGAGCATCGAGCCTCTACCAGTTTGTTGTGTAGCCGGGATGATCTGCCTAAATCAGATGAGTTGGCAGTCAGTGAAGGTTATCGCACATTTTTAGGGTTGTGCAGTCACGAATATTTCCATACATGGAATGTAAAGCGGATCAAGCCAAAGGCCTTTTTACCTTATGAATTAAGCCGTGAATCCTATACACCCTTGTTATGGGCTTTTGAGGGGATAACTTCTTATTACGATGACCTCGCACTGTTGCGCTGTGGGCTCATTACGCAGGAGAGTTATCTGGAATTGCTGGGACAGACCGCAACCCGTGTTTGGCGTAGCCAAGGCAGGTTTAAGCAAACACTGGAAGAGTCCAGCTTTGATGCATGGACCAAATTTTACCGGCAGGATGAAAACGCCCCCAATGCCATAGTCAGCTATTACACCAAAGGTGCGCTGGTAGCGCTGGCTCTGGATTTAAGCATACGTAGCGGCACAAATCAGGAAAAATCGCTGGATGATGTCATGCGCGCCTTGTGGCAAGAATACGGTTTGCCCCTTAAAGGTGTACCGGATGAGGGCGTTGAAAAGATTGTCCTGGAAGTAACAGGACTGCCATTGCAAGATTTTTTTCATAAGGCGCTGCGTAGCACTGAAGATTTGCCACTGAATGAATTGTTGGCACCATTCGGGGTGGCGTTTATGTTAAGAGCTGCCGAGTCAGAAAATGATAAGGGTGGGAAGCCATCTAAGAAGTCCGAAGACATATCTAAAGCCCGTGCCGTCTTGGGTGCGAAAATTCAGGGTAGCGGTGACGCCAGACTAAGCTATGTGTTCGATGGGGGGGCAGCACAAGAAGCCGGGCTGGCCGCAGGGGACGTGATTATGGCAATCAATGGACTTCGTGCTGCATCCGGTAATCTGGAACAAAACATAGGTGGCTATCCCGTAGGGGAAACGCTGGAGTTGCACGTATTTCGGCGCGATGAGCTGATGGTGTTTAATCCTGTACTGAAAGCGGCCCCTCTGGATACATGTGTACTGACGCTGATGGATAATGCGGATGTAGTAGCGGTGGCTCAACGTAATAATTGGTTGGGTTTCACTGAACGAGACTGATACTGTAAGCTGAAGTTAAGAGGCCGTGCGTCCAGAGCTTGCCAAATTGGGGCTGCTTTAGAAGGCTCGCGTGATTGCTTTATCGATCCAATTGAATTGATTAGACTTAGTCCCCATTTTTCTTTAAAATTCATACCTTTTTCAGACGATTTCAATGACCACAGAAGCAACCGGCTCCAAGTCTCCCGCGCAAGCCTTGATCACAAAGGAAGTAGCGCGTCGCCGTACGTTCGGTATTATCTCCCACCCTGACGCGGGTAAAACCACGCTGACTGAAAAACTGTTGCTGTTTTCGGGTGCGATTCAGATGGCGGGTACAGTCAAGGGTCGGAAAAGTGGCCGACATGCCACTTCGGACTGGATGGATATCGAAAAGCAACGGGGAATTTCAGTAGCCAGTTCGGTCATGCAGTTTGATTACCGCGATCACGTCATCAATTTGCTGGACACTCCCGGTCACCAGGATTTTTCTGAAGATACCTACCGTGTATTGACCGCAGTGGATGCCGCACTGATGGTGATTGATGCCGCCAAGGGTGTGGAAGAGCAAACCATCAAGCTATTGAATGTTTGCCGTATGCGCAATACCCCCATTTTGACTTTCATGAACAAAATGGACCGCGAAGTACGCGACCCGCTGGAAGTGCTGGATGAAGTGGAATCCGTGCTAAAAATTCAGTGTGCGCCAGTGACCTGGCCTATCGGTATGGGTAAAACGTTTCGTGGTGTATACCATTTGCTGCGTGATGAAATTCTACTGTTTGAAGCAGGGCAATCAGAGCAGAAACAAACAGTTGAAGTCGTTAAAGGTATTGATAACCCACGTCTTGACGAGCTTTTTCCGCTTGAAATGGAACAGCTACGCATGGAAGTGGAACTAGTAAATGGCGCATCCCATCCGTTTGATCTGGAAGCGTTCCGCGCTGGTGTGCAAACCCCTGTTTTCTTCGGTTCTGCCGTCAATAATTTTGGTGTGAGGGAAATTCTGAATGCCTTGATTGAATGGGCTCCAGCACCGCAACCACGCGATGCCACAATCCGTGATGTTTCACCAGAAGAGCCCAAGTTCAGTGGGTTTGTATTTAAAATTCAGGCCAACATGGACCCGGCACACCGTGACCGAATCGCATTCCTGCGCGTTTGCTCAGGCCGGTTTGAACGCGGCATGAAAATCAGACATTTGCGGTTAGGCCGCGACGTCAAAATTTCCAATGTAATCACGTTTATGTCACAGCAACGCGAACAGGTAGAAGAAGCTTTTGCCGGGGATATTATCGGATTGCATAACCATGGAGACATGCAGATAGGCGATAGCTTCAGCGAAGGAGAAGCGCTGCAATTTACCGGTATTCCCTACTTCGCGCCCGAAATGTTCCGCACGGTTAGAATTCGTAACCCATTAAAGGTCAAGCAGCTTCAGAAAGGGCTCCAGCAGTTGGGCGAAGAAGGGGCTGTGCAGGTGTTCAAACCAGTACATGGCGGCGAACTGATTCTGGGTGCTGTGGGTGTGCTTCAATTTGAAGTGGTAGCACATCGATTGCAGGGTGAATATGGGGTAGACGCGGTTTTCGAAGGCAGCAGTATTTACACCGCGCGTTGGGTAACCTGCGAAGACCCTAAAATCATGGCCGACTTTGAAAAAAATCTGTACGCCCATGTAGGGCACGATGCAGCAGGTAACCTCGCTTATTTGGCGACTTCCAGCGTTAACCTGAATCTCATTCAGGAACGGTGGCCCAAGGTGGTGTTCCACGCAACGCGGGAGCATGCAGTAAAACTAGGTGGTTAATGCTGAAATGCTCCTCTAATTTTTAGAAATAGGCATGCTTCTTGCTGCTTAATAATTATCAGCAAGAAGCAAAGCTGCAATATCTAATAATTGGAGTGAAAAATGTTAAACTGGATTTCAGACAGAATTACCACAAAAGAACCTCAAGCTGTTCATATGGCTATGAAGCAACCTGTTGTTTTAAATGATTTTGAATGGCTTGCACCTAATCAGTCGCTCGATGCGATAGAAGTGAAAGAACTCAGTATCGCTGAGTTCATGGCGATCTATAAGCTACAGAATAAATAATGCCAGTGTTTGTGACATGTCAAAATTTCGTCGGCCATGGTGAAAAGTTGATCAGTTTTTAATAGGTGCACTGTTTCGGTTTATCATTGCTGGTGACAGCATAGAAAGATAGGCTGCCACGACTCCCATTACCAGGCCAGCCAAAACATCCATCGCCACATGCTGGCGGGTGGCTATTGTCGAATAAATGATCCCGAAGCACCACACCCAATTGAAGATAAGTATCCATTGTGGCCCACCAAAACGGCGCAGCAAGTGATGCAACCAGATACCTGAAAATATAGCCGTAGTCACATGCAACGAAGGGCAAGCATTGCCTAATGTATCCATGTTTTTGAGAAAATCCATGCTGGGATGTAAAGACCAATCAACATGGGCAGCAGGGGCTGCAGTGGGCCAGAAGTAAAATATGATCAGTCCCGTCAGGCATGTACCCGTCATAGCAATACCATAGCCATAGAGTTCCCTCCGTGTAGAAAGAAGTGCCGGGGGAAGAGAAACATAGACCCACAGTGAAATATAAACCGGTAACGCCAGTGGTTGATAACCGATCAGGCGATCCAAAATGGTGATTGGCATGATCGTGGCTGGATAGGCTGGCACTTTAAGTACATAAAAATAAGCACCGAAAAACAAGCCGATGAATAGCATGGTTCCGATGCTTTTCAGAAATACGTGCTTGGGTATTATCGTAGCAATTTGAAAATACCAGGGTATCTGTTGGGTATTTTCGTTCAAGTTTTGTTCTCCAGCCAATGCGATGTAGTGGTGCGGCAAGTTTTATGGCATGTTTAAAGTAAAAAAATCCAGGTCGATGCTTGAAATGAATATTCGAAGGAAGGGTTCGCTTCGGGAAGAGCGTGAATACCTGGATACATGAGCGCAGCGATATCATTATGGTAACGGGTTCACTCTTGCTCTTAGTTTTCGGCAATTCCTGATTAGATTGCTCACTTTGGAGCAGTTTACTCTAAAAGACAAACCGTCGCCGTCATAACTATAGCAATATTTATGATTTGCTTTTTGAATCGCCACATAGAGCAAGTCTAATTTGTCTGAAACTGTGCTCGTTAAAGCCTTGTAAACGCGGGCTGATGGGATGAATGGTTGAAATGCAAAGTTGAAGTTAAAATCGGAGGGGAAAGTTGCTGATATTGCTGTAAAAGCCGTGTCAATGAACATTGAGAAAATTTGTGTGACTAGGTTGTTATTTCCAAGCTCGGGTAAGTAACTCATCAAGTGCGTCCATGATGCTATTTCCTTCATTGGCAAGTGATTCCACAAACTCACCTAATTGTTCAACGGGTATTGATACAATCTCCAGAGGATGCAAAACCACAGCTATCTTCTCAATGGTGAAAGTGGGGTTAAAGCGCTTATCACTGATCAGTGATAACGAAGATTTGCGTACCAGAGGGATAACAACTCTTCGGCGGTAGCTATCGAAGAGTGATGATTGTACAAGCACGACAAATGGAATAGCTTCGCGGTTTTTCCCTATGTTCCGATGAACGTCGAATTGGGCCATCAGAGAGTCGAATAATCGTCTGCAAATGAACCGATTTTGGCGTTAAAATTATTCCAGCATGCAATGGTGGCTTCTACCGTTTTGGTTTTGGCCAGGCGTTGTTGACGTTCTTGTTCCAGAAAACTAGCCAACAGTGATTCAACAATGCCTGAAAGGTTATCGGTTATCTCTCGTGCTTGAAGTACCAAATCTTCATTGAGTGAAAGATTGACAGGGCGTTTGCGTGCTTGCAGGTTATAACTAGTTTTCATTGGGTGCCTCCAATGCGCATTGTATGCGCATTGGAGGGGCTTTACAAGCTTAGCAGTGAGTTGGAGAATGGATTTTAGGCACTTTTTGTTGGCACCGGCGTACCGCGCCGGCCGATTTGCAAAACAATGATTTCAGAGTTTTTGTGACTACTGTCGAGCACCGCGACAAACTTATCGTTCAGATAAAAATTTTGTTGAAGCAGCTTGCCCCTGACATGTAATGGTTGCTGTTCCGATGGATAGTTTTATATCAGGAACTATAGTTAATCTGAGGGCAAAGTTTTTTTCTTGGTACCTGCTTTAAACAAAATTCTGGTAATATTTTCTTGTCCATGCTTTCAAGCCCGTGATTATGTTTTACAAAATATCTCTTTAGAAACTCTTTTAAAACGCTCCGTAGCACCAACTAATTCCGCAAGCGTATTCGGTTCCATTGCTGAGTGCCCAGAGTTTGGCACGATAATATACTCTGCTTCTAGCCATGCCTGATGTAATTCATCGGCAGTGACAATAGGGCAGACCACATCATATCTTCCTTGAACGATCACCGCAGGGATTTTCCGTAACTGATCTACACTTTCCAATAACGCATTTTTGGGCATAAAAATGTTGTTTTTGAAATAATGGGCTTCAATGCGCGCCATGCCCAGTGCCAAATTATCTTCACCAAATCTGGCAACCGTTTCGGGGCTGGGTAAAAGTGTGGAGCACGAACCTTCGTAGATGCTCCAACGGTGCGCTGCTGGCATATGAATAGCTGGATCTGGATCAATTAGACGTTTGTAATAAGCTTCAAGCAGGTCGCTACGTTCAGCTTCTGGAATGAATTCTGCAAATTGTCGCCATGGTTCTGGGAACAGGTTGCGGATGCCATATAAAAACCAGTCGATCTCGCTTTGTCTGCATAGAAAAATACCTCGCAGAATTAATCCAAGGCAACGCTGTGGATGTGCTTCTGCGTAGGCTATAGCTAAAGTGCTGCCCCACGACCCGCCAAATACAAGCCACTTTTCCACACCTAAATAGTTACGTAGGGTTTCAATGTCTGCAATCAGGTTGGGTGTAGTATTGGCGCGCAACTCGCCGTGAGGGATGGATTTCCCCGCGCCGCGCTGATCAAACAGAATGATGCGGTAATAGGCGGGGTCGAAAAAACGCCGTAATTGAGGGTTGGTGCCGGCACCGGGTCCTCCATGCAGTAGAACTACCGGGACACCGGCGGGGTTGCCGGATTCTTCCCAGTAAAGTGTATGAATTTCGTCTACAGGCAGCATACCTGTCAGATTGGGTTCAATATTGGGGTAAAGCGTTGTGCGGAGGTCATTTGAAGCACGCATGGTTTATTCTCAATTTAAGGCTGGACGAAGCCGACAGGTCATTAAATGTTGTTCATCTTAATCATTTCTGGTTGTGAGCGTCCATAATTAGAATGTCGGAAATTTATTCTCAGTTGGGGTGTACACATGCTTAAATTAGTGAAATTGCTACTATCCGTATCGTTGTTTATGACCAGTATTACAGCATTTTCAGATACTCGTACCGATGTGGGTGTTTCAATTGGAAATGGCGGAATTAGCAATTTTTACCTTGCCATTGGTGAGTATTATCGCGTTCCTGAAAGGGAAGTGGTATTTATCCGTGAGCGACGAATCCCTGACTATGATATCCCTGTGGTGCTGTTTTTGGCTGAAAGGGCGCGTGTAGAGCCTGAGGTGATTATTGATTACCGTTTGCGCGGACGCAGCTGGATGGATATTACGCTGCACTTTGGTCTTGACCCTCAAATTTACTATGTGCCTGTCAGGGAAGTATATGGTCCTCCTTACGGCCATGCCTATGGCCATTACAAAAATAAAAACAAAAGAAAAATCAGGCTGGATGATGATGACGTAGTCAATATGGTTAACTTGCGTTTCATTTCTGAGCGTTATGGCTATGCGCCTGAAGAGGTGATGCGGATGCGATCCCGTGGTGATAATTTTATTGTGATTAACGAAGATGTGCGCCGTAGTAAAAAAGACAAGTATTATGATAAGAGGGACAAGGAATGGGATAAGCGTGAGCGTAAAGAAATGAAAGAGCGCAATAAAGAGTGGAAGCACCAAGGAAAGGGGCGGGATGATTAGCGCTTTATTTAATGGAGTGAATGTCAGTATGTAGAAGTATTTACCAGACCGCAGGGTGGTCTGGTAAATAGCAAAAGTTTATTCCTGTAAAGCCAATTTCGCCATTTCCATTGCCCCTTCTTTGGTTTTGTTTCCGGCTACGAAGCGTGCCCTGTGACAAAAAATGCAGCCTTTAATGCCTGTGACATCATCCAGCTTTTCATCGTCCAGCCCGGCCCAAGCTAAAGGCAGCGGCTTGCGGTTGCCGAAGCTTCCTGGATAATCTGGCACGGTATTTACATGCCATTTTGCCTGGGAATCAGGGGAAACAACAAACAGCAGGTGTTCATAAGCCGGAGAGCTTAATACAATTTCTTTCCAAGGCAGATCGGTATCCAGCACCAGTATCTGGCTGTCTTCAAGCAGGGTGCCTTGCGCCACAATGGCACGTGCTTTTTCAAATCCTTTTGCTTCCGCAATTGCGTTTTCCAGAACTGTTTTAGCCAGGCTAACCGCACGTTCAAAAGCTGCAAGTCTGGCTTCAGCTGAAGCGTCATCCTGCCAGCCGGGATTGAAGCCCCCGATGACTGAAGATATAGACATGATTGTTACAGGCGGGGTTTCTTTGCATAAAGTAACTCCACAATCTATCGCATCAACACCCTGTACCAGCCAGCGATCTACCCTGGCTGCTGCAGCTGTTGAGCCGCATAGCGCCTCTCCCAACTCTTGCCATACCAGGCCAAAAGAACTGAATGGAATGCCGTTTTCTCGCGCTTCCTTGAACTCCAGTTGATGGTGGTCGAAATGGCATGTTGCAGGGTCAAAAACGCGTCCTACATCGAACAAAATATCTGCAGCATCCAGTTCTGCCTGATCGCGCGTGCGTTGGATGGTTAGGGTCGGATTGACAAGGCGTAGCGCAGCCGCAGCCAGCACTTCGTCAGCATGAAAAGAACCGGAGTGGGTAGCTGCAACGATATCTGAACGTTGAAGGGTAGTGTATAAATTAGACATTTGATCTCTTGTAATGAATTCGTTTGTTTTATGGGGGGGGCAAGGTATTAGGGTTTGTGCAGGAGGTTACTCATTTCATCCACAATTTCAGACCAGTCAGCGTCCTGCTCAAGCGCTTCTTTGAGAAAAGTGGCTTGTGAAGGAGTCCAGAAAGGTTCAGCCCAAATTGGCCCTGCTCTATTCAGAAGATTGTGCGATTGAATGAAAGCTTCAATGGCCGCTGTATCATTACTTAATCCGAGTTGCTCAAATAGCGTGCCAAGTGTTTTTTTGCTCACATCCATGGTTGCCTCCTTGAAGTTTATTTTACTTTCAATGATTCTTTTTCCATCAATAGATAGGTGTTGTAGGCATTAGATCGGTTGGCTGCCTCAAAGGCGGGCAATTTTTCATATTTTTTCCAACTGGTATGTGTATAGGCATCATCGAATGTTTCGAAGTTCTCTACGGCTTTGCCCATGGTTTGTCTGAGGTAAGTAAGGTAATCGCGGGTTAAGGTCATATCCTTGACAGGTGTGTTGGAAGCGGCGCCATGACCGGGGATCAGAAACTTCGGTTTGATAGCAATCAGCTTATCAAGGGCAGCCAGCCAGGCTTTGCTATCTGCATTGCCAACGTAAGGCACGCGCCCCTTGAATACAATGTCACCGGAGTATAGTACGCCGTCTTCTTTCACATACATTGCCATGTCTTCCGGAGAATGAGCTGGTCCTATGTATCGGAGTTGAAAGTGCAAACCGCCCATTTCAAAGTCAGTATCGCCATCCAGCCACTTGTCTGCGGGCAATAGTTTGGTGTTTTCATCTACCCAGGGGAATAGTTCTTCGCGTCTTTGAGTTAAGCGCAATGGTGCCTCTTCTGAATTGAGGTATAGCTTGCCAAGCTTATGCGCCCAGATTTCTGCTCCTAAGGCTTTAAATGCTTGTAAACCATAAATGTGGTCTGCATGGTAATGGCTTACGATGACACGTTTGATTGGCAATTTTGTGATTTTCCCAATGGCCTTTATCAGTTCCTTACCGAGCGGAGGAGAGCCTAATGTATCAAAAACTACAACACTATTATCAGTAATGACGAAACCTGCATTAGACATATATCCCTGGTTAGCTGAAGATGCTGCACCGGGTAATCCCTGGACATAGTAAGAATGATTGCCAACTTTGACAGGAGTAACCTTGACTGAAACGCTGCTCAGGTTATCCGCAAAAGTGGGAAAACCAATAAAAATCAATAAGAAAAGAAAGAAAGAGCGTTGCATGTATGCCTCTTGTAAAGATGGTTAAACTGGATTGGCGCTTATTACTTTGTTTATCATTATAGAATAAGCTGACTTCTCATGAGCGTGAAATCCATCGTTACAGCGCCAGCGCTATGTGGGACAATGCTTGTTTGAATATGTTATCTTCTGAATTTGGTTTGAAGGGTTGGGCGTTTCGTTGAAGAAAAATTGGATTTATTTTGTATTGTTTTTTATTGGGCCGATCATTATCGTTTTCTGGATGATGGGCGCGTTTAATTCGGCTACCGTTGAAATTACGCAGAGAGGCCCCTACCATTATGCGTATCTTGAACATATTGGAAGGTACGACAAATTAATAGACAAGCAGAATCGTGTTTATCAGATATTAAAGGAACAAAATATCACGGCCCATGCTCCGATTTCTGTTTTGCAGAACGACCCTGAAATAACACCCAAAAAGGATCTCCATTCTCAGGCTGGGTATATACTTGAATCAGGTGCTCAGGCTCGTGAGCCTTTGCTGATGGCAGATATTCCTGCACGTCGTGTACTGGTGGTTAATGTTAAAGCGAATCCTGTTATAGCACCCAGTATCGCTTACAAAGCTTTAGCGGAATATTTGAAATCCCATCAAATGAAACTGGTATTGCCGACCGTGGAGATATACCAGAATAAGGGACTGACTGTTGAAATGGATATTTAAGGGATACCAATGAGTTTTCTGTCTTTGATCGCGGCCCTGCTGGTAGAGCACTTTTACCCGCTGAATAGCCGTTTACAGATTTATCATTTGTTTACGCGCTATACTAATTTTCTGGAACTGCAGTTTAATGCTGAACAGCATAAACACGGCATGATCGCCTGGATTCTGGCAGCTCTGCCACCCGTAATCATTGTCACTGTTATTTACTTCCTGCTCTTTTCGATCAGCCCGTTTCTTGCATGGGCCTGGAATGCAGTTGTGCTGTATGCCACCATGGGATTTAAATATTTCAGCAATATCAATGCTGCTATTGCTGAAGCATTAAAAAATAATGATGTTGAACAGGCACGCAGCCAGTTAGCCAAGTGGACAGGCAAAGACGCTGGCGAATTGAGCGAGGGCGAGATAGCTCGGCTCTGTATTGAGCAGGTGTTTATTTGCTCTCACCGACAAATATTCGGAGCAATTGCCTGGTTTGTTGTGCTGAGCCCACTTGGGCCGATGGGAGCAGTTTTATATCGGATAACGTCCATACTGGTTCGCAAATGGGGTGATATGTCGGTCAATGATCTGGGTGAATTCGGCAAATTTGCTACGCGAATTTTTGATTGGATGGATTGGGTGCCATCGCGGCTCACTGCCATCAGTTTTGCCATAGTAGGTGACTTTGAAGATGCCGTGTATTGCTGGCGTAGCCAGGCAGCGCTATGGATGCATAAAACCCAGGGGATTCTTCTGGCTAGCGGAGCCGGTGCGCTGGGTGTGAAATTGGGTGATCCAATTCATCAGAATGGTGAGCTTGTGTTTCGCCCAGAGCTAGGGGTGGGTGAAGATGCGGACTTTGATTACATGCACAGTGCAGTGAGCCTTGTCTGGCGTACGCTAGTGCTATGGCTGGTTGTGCTGCTTTTACTGCATCTGGCGAAGCTCATGGGCAACTAATCACGTTGTCGCTGTAAGAAAGTGCTATGAATTCAAGCAGGTATGATTTGCTGATTTTTGGTATAATTCCCCGTTTTGTCTAATATACCATTTGAGGTTAAGTGTAATGAATCTTGACAGAGTCACTTCAGGGCGCGATCTGCCCAATGATTTCAACGTAATTATTGAAATCCCCATGCACGGCGATCCAATCAAATACGAAGTGGATAAGGAAACTGGCGCGATGTTTGTTGACCGTTTCATGAGCACAGCCATGCACTATCCATGCAATTATGGTTATATTCCTCATACCTTGTCTGAAGATGGCGACCCGGTAGATGTGCTGGTCATTACCCCAGTAGCGTTGATCACTGGTGTGGTAGTACGCTGCCGTCCCGTTGGTATGCTCAAAATGACTGACGAAGCAGGGGTGGATGCCAAACTGATCGCGGTGCCAGTCGACAAGTTATGCTCGATCTACAAAGATGTGAAGTCACCCGAAGATGTTTCACCACTTTTGCTTTCACAAATTTCCCATTTCTTTGAACACTACAAAGACCTTGAGCCAAATAAATGGGTAAAGGTTGAAGGTTGGGTAGGGGCAGAAGAAGCAAAAGTAGAAATTATGGCTGGTGTTGACCGTTACAAGAATGCTGATGAAAAACCAATGTTCTAAAGTGGTTAGCTGGTTAGCTAGTTACTCGGGTAAATGGTTTTGAGTTACTTTGAATTTGTTGAAAACTTTTAAATCTGCACGGTGGGAACAATGAAAATTTGCGTACTATCAGATAGTCACGATAATCGCCGCTTAATGGTTGCTGCTGCGGTAGAGGCAAAAGCACATGGTGCTGAAGTAATATTGCATTGCGGTGATGTAGTGGCACCAAGTTCCTTGCTGGGACTGAAAAAAGTTGGCCTGCCAATTCATGTTATTCACGGTAACAACACGGGTGACCTGTTCATGATGCACAAAGTTGCTCATGAATCGAACGGTCTGATTCATTACTATGGGCAGGACACGGGTATTGTCCTCGGTGGACGCAATATTTTCATCGTACATTACCCGCATTACGCACGCGCCATGGCATGTACCGGAGATTGGGATCTGGTGTGCTGCGGGCACGATCACCGTGCCGAAATTTCCTTAGTACCTACTATCAAAGGTGGCAAGACATTGATGGTTAATCCCGGCACAGTAGCGGGTTTGGGTGCGCCGCCAACTTACGTGCTTGGTGATTTAGAGACGATGGAGTTTTCAGTATTTGATGTTCCGGCAGATGCTGAAGTAGCGAATGCTGGATCTTCAACTTCTGAAAGATCCCCAGAGGCTTCAACAACCAACTCCTGAAATTTGTACGCTTTAAATATTTCTAGAGCGTATTTTCAAGCTGCAATTGCATCGGATTTTAAAATCATGGTGCAGTTGCTTCCTCCTGAAATATAAACTCCCTGAAGTACCATCTCTATTTTTATCGCCTATTCACTTTAGGTTTTATCTAGTAGTAATTTCAATATTTGGTTTTGCTTATTTACTGCTTGAATATACTTTTTCTATTCGCGCATAAGAAGATTCAATCGTCAAATACCTTCCTCACTGTGGCTTGGCCTGTGTTTTCAGAGTAATATTCAGTGATGTCTATAAACGGATTTGATCATCCTGAACGCTTGGATATTTGGTGCGTTCATCGTATTCAAGCGCTTTGGCGATCAAGTTTAAAAATAATCAAATGATTTCATTTTGGTCCTGGCTAAAGAGCAGGAACTGCAATAAATCGGTACTTTTGGAGGAGGCCTGATGACAGAAGTAGTGGCAACCAACGAGACCATTCTGGTCGTGGGTGGCGGCATTAGCGGCATGACTGCAGCACTGGAAGCTGCGGAATGCGGTAAAAATGTTGTCCTGGTAGAAAAAAATCCCAGTTTGGGCGGAAGGGTTTCTCAACTCTATCGATACTTTCCCAAACTGTGCCATCCTACTTGCGGGATGGAAATCAACCTGCGACGCTTAAAAGGGAATAAGCGTATTCGCGTCCTGACGATGGCGGAAGTAACCGAAATTACAGGTTCAAAAGGAGATTACACTGCCAGCATCAAGTTGACCCCACGGTATGTCAATGATAACTGTACCGCTTGCGGTGAATGCGGTAAGGCTGTGGAAACCGAAGTGCCAGACCCGTTTAATTATAATCTCAGCAAAGTGAAAGCAGCTTATCTGCCGCACTTGATGGCTTATCCACAACGTTATGTGCTGGATCCTTCCATCGTTGGTTCAGCCGATGGTGAAAAAGCGAAAGCAGCGTGTAAATACGATGCAATTGAACTGGATATGCAGGAAGAGACAGTTCAAATCAAAGCGGGCGCAGTAATATGGGCAACAGGTTGGAAGCCATACGATGCAGGCAAAATTCAACCTTACGGCTATGATCGTTTTTCAAATGTGATTACCAGTGTTGAATTCGAACGTTTATCAGATCCTCATGGCCCCACGGGCGGCAAGATACTGCGACCATCTGATGGTAAAGAAGCCAAAAACGTTGCTTTTATTCAATGTGCGGGATCGCGTGATGAAAACCATTTGCGCCATTGTTCACGTATTTGTTGCATGGCCTCGCTGAAGCAGACAAATTATGTTCGTGAAGCGTTTGGTGAAGAAGGTAAATCAACCATTTATTACATTGATATTCGCGCAATTGATCGTTTTGAAGATTTCTATCAGAAAGTTCAGGCTGATAAAACCGTCAGCTTTATCAAATCAAAAGTAGCCAAGGCAATGCAAGATGAAAAAACCGGTGATGTAGTGCTACACGGTGTAGATACCGAAGGGTATCACCGTTATGCAAACGCACATGATCTGGTGGTGCTGGCTGTCGGAATGGAACCTAGTGTCAAAGGGGCAAATATCCCTGCAGAAATTGTGGCTGATTCGAGTGGTTTTATCGAAGCTGATGAATCTAATGGTGGGTTGTTTGGCGCAGGATGTGCATCAAACCCTCTGGATGTAAATCGGTCAGTCCAGTCTGCAACCGCGAGTGCTTTACGCGCTATCCAAGTGATTAACAAAGTAGCCAGGGTGGAGGGATAAGTCATGGCAGAAACGAAATTAGCAGCCTATATTTGTCAAGGCTGCGGATTAGGCGAGCGCCTTGATACCGCTGAATTAGCAAAGGTCGCACAAAAAGAAGGTAAAGTACCATTGGTGAAAGAGCACGAGTTTTTGTGCAATGCTGCTGGTGTTCAAATGATCCGTGATGATATTACCAACGAAGGGGTGACTCACGTTGTGATAGGTGCATGCTCACGTCGTGCCAAAACCGAGGCTTTTGGATTTACAGATGTGGCTGTATCGCGTGCCAATTTGCGTGAAGGTGTGATCTGGACTCAGCCAGATACAGTTGAAGCGCGTGAAAAAACACAGGAAATGGCTGCAGATTATATTCGTATGGGCTGCGCTGAAGTGAAAAAAATGGTCTTGCCAACAGGCAACCCAAACGCGGCTACCAATATGAAGATGCTGGTGGTTGGCGGTGGCATATCAGGTATGACTGCTGCGCTTGAGGCATCCAAAGCGGGTTATAAAGTGGTTATCGTAGAAAAGTCCCCGCAACTGGGTGGCTGGATGGCGCAATTGTATAAGCGTGTACCGTCCCATAGCCCTTATTCAGATCCGGTTGATACCGGCGTCGAAGAATTGGCTGCTGCGGTGCAAGGGGATGCGAATATCAAGGTTTACCTCAACGCGATAACCAGCAAAACAAGTGGCGCGCCAGGTAAATTTGTCGTGGAAATTACCCCTGAAAGTGCGGCTGCGATAACTGAAGAAGTTGGGGCGATTGTTCAAGCTACCGGCTTCACACCTTACGATGCGAATAATCTTCCAGAGCTTGGCTACGGCAAGAGTAAAAATGTGGTTGATCAGGCTGGACTGGAAGCATTGGCTAAAGCCGCTAATGGGGGGGTAATCAAACGCCCTTCCGATGGTGGTGAAGTGAAGAGCGTCGTGTTTGTGCAATGTGCTGGTCAGCGCGATGACACAGGCAAACATCTGCCTTACTGTTCAGGCAACTGCTGTAATACCAGCATCAAGCAAGCAATGTATTTTAAAGATGCGAATCCGGATATTGATACAGTCGTTATTTTTGATGATCTGCGTACACCCGGCAACGGCGAAGACTTTTATCGCAGCGCTCAGCAAAAGGGTGTGACCTTTACTAAAGGTAAGGTTTCTACAGTAGATGCCACAGGCAATACCTGCAAAGTAAACTTCCATGATTTGATTCTGGGTGATGAAAATGCAGCCATAGTTGATGCTGACCTGGTTGTGCTTGCAACAGGCCAAGTAGCAAATTCTGGTGTGGATACTGAAGCACGGCTGAGGGCCGAAGCAGCTTCTTTGGCAGGTGATGATGCCTTGTTAACGGCACTGGATGCTCAGGAATCGCAAGAAGGGAAAAAGATTTCTATTCTTAACCTGACCTACCGCCAAGGCCCTGATCTGCCGCAGTTGAAATATGGTTTTAACGATTCGCATTTTATTTGCTTCCCATACGAAACCCGCCGAACCGGTATTTATGCTGCTGGCCCGGTGCGTCGTCCGATGGATATCGCCCAGGCGGTAGAAGATGCGACAGGCGCGGCAATGAAAGCCATTCAGGCAATGGAAAATGCGGCAGTCGGTAGTGCCGCGCATCCTCGCTCAGGTGATTTGTCCTACCCTAGCTTCCGTATGGAAGGTTGCACGCAATGTAAACGCTGTACAGTTGAATGTCCATTTGGTGCCATTGACGAAGACGAAAAACGTTATCCATTGTTTAACGAGTCACGTTGCCGCCGTTGTGGAACGTGTATGGGAGCGTGCCCGGTTCGAGTGATCTCGTTTGAAAACTACTCTGTAGATACCGTGGGTTCTCAGATCAAGGCAGTGGAAGTGCCGGATGAGTTTTCTGAAAAGTTGCGTATTTTGATTCTGGCATGTGAAAACGATGCCTATCCTGCACTGGATATGGCGGCGATGAACAAGCAGTTATACAGTTCTTTTGTCCGGATTATTCCAGTACGTTGTCTGGGTTCGGTCAATACAATCTGGATTACTGACGCGTTGAATAATGGATATGATGGCGTAATGATGATGGGGTGCAAACATGGCGATGACTATCAGTGTCATTTTGTAAAAGGTTCAGAATTAGCTAATTACCGCATGAGTAAAGTTGATGACACTCTGAAAGGGATGGGGTTGGAACCTGAACGTGTGCAAACCTTTGAAGCTGCTATTACAGATATAGAGCGGTTACCACGATTAATCAATGAGTACGCGGCTAAGATCGAAGAGATCGGCATGAGCCCGTTCAAAGGCTTCTAGGAGACGAGAATGAGTGATGCAAATACACAAGCAGTTGAAAAGTACCGCAATAACTTTCTGAAAGAGGTATCCGAGCGAGTTGAAGAAGGTGACTGGGTAAAGATGTGCATGCAGTGCGGTGTATGTTCCGGCTCTTGCCCGCTTGGCTCAGCCTGGGCACATCCCCCACAGGAAATTTTCATGATGATTCGTGCAGGTAAGCGCGAAGAAGTGCTTACCTCTGACTCTATGTGGATGTGTACTTCGTGCTACAACTGTATCGTACGATGCCCACGGAAATTGCCGATCACCCACATCATGCACGGTTTGGCAAATTATGCTCACCGTTTGGGATTGGCTCCAAAGAACCAACCTACCCGGGTATTGGGCACGTTGTTCTGGAATAACGCTATTCAGAATGGCCGTATCAATGAGTTGAAGTTTTCTCTGGCACTGTACTTCAAGGACGGATTCTCTCAGGGCATAAAAAACGCATTGGCGATGAAAGATGCTGGCTTGGGCTTGCTTAAAGCCAAGCGATTAAATCCATTTGAAATTTTTGGCGGGCACGGATGCAAAGGCAAAAAAGGTATTCATGCAATGTTGAAGAAGGCGCAGGAAATTGAAGCGCGTCGTAAGAATTTCACCGCCTGAGGAGATATAGAATATGGCAAAGAAAGAATACGCATTTTACCCAGGGTGTTCATCACAGAAAGGGGCGTCGGCTTCTAATTACCTGACTTCGGTTAACGCCATGTGCGAGACACTGGATATTAAGTTGACAGAAATTCCTGACTGGAATTGCTGTGGCGCATCCATTGGCTATGCAGAAGGCGGTGAGTTGCCTCGTCACGTTATGAATGCACGTAATTTTGCTTTGGCGGAAGACAATTTGCCAGGTCAGCAAATCGTAGCAACATGCGCTGCATGCTGGCTAGGTGCTCGCGAAACCAAAGAGCGTCTGGATGCCAGTTCACAACTCATGGCTGATACCAATGAAGCTTTGAAAGAAGCAGGTCTCAACTACAAAGGTGGCGCAGATGTACGTCATATGGTTGAAGTGCTGATTGAGGATTTCGGTTACGATGAACTCAAAAAACCAGTGGTGAAGTCATTAGAAGGCATCAAGTTTGCAGGATACGTAGGTTGTCAAACTAACCGCCCATTTGGTATTGATGGCGAGTCATTCGAGAATCCGGTTTATCTGGATAAGCTGGTTGAAATGGTTGGGGGGGAAGCGATAGCTGCCTATGATCAGAAAGTGACTTGTTGTGGTGGTGCATTGGCATTTTCCGAACCAGAAAAGAGTCAGAAGCAGATCAAGGACATTGTTGAATCTGCCTATGATCATGGCGCAGAAATGATCGTGACACCTTGTCCGCTTTGCCAGGCTAACGTAGAAATTTACCAGAGTGACGTCAATAAGCGCTATGGCACCAAGTTCAATATCCCGGTGCTATACTACAGTCAACTCATGACCGTAGCTTATGGTGGTTCTGCAAAACAAGCCGGTTTGGATGGACAGCTTATCAAGGCTAGCAAACTGGAACAAATTGCATCTAAGAAATAACCATTTTTACTAATGGTCTTTTATTGCAGGGGCTTAACGCCCCTGTTTTTATTACATCTTACGGAACGTTTTTATGAAAGCACCCAAGACACTGGATGAGTATATCGATCTTGTCCATCAAGCGGTTTATGAAGTAGATGAATTGCGCGCTTGTATCGAAGATGATATGGAAGAAATGGAAGCGAGTCTTCCCTTTATTGATCCACTGGACCATCAATTACGTGCGCTCTACGATAGCATGATCAGTAAACAGTATAGCTTTCCTTCAGATATTGATTTACCGTATATGTCTATAGTGAGGATGTATGGCCCGGCGATTCCGTTCAAGCGACTGCTGGAGGTGATTAATACCACGCACCGTAACGGACTGGATGCTTGATTCTGTAAGATCAGGTCAGCCAAGAATTGAATTTCTGGTTGACCTGAAAACAGGTTATTTAGTCTGACTTAACTTAGTTTGCGCGCCCACTCAATGGCGGCTAAATGATGGGCGGTAACTTCATTTAAATTAATTGCCAGGGTGTTGCAAAGCGTCTTGGCTGTTTGAATGTCATTTTTTTCAAAGCAAAGGACAAGCGCCAAATAAGGGGCGTAGGTTCCCTGGTTCGTAAGCAGTGCTTGCGTTACGTCTTCTGGTAAATTGAGATTGGCCAGCACTTGCTCTAACGGTATGCCAGTTAGCGCATCGATCATTGAGAAAACGCCCGTTATAAACAAACGGTCACCATCTTTCTTGGTTAGCGAATGCTGGCCTAATAGTTCCATCATTCGTCCACGAATAAGTGCAGTATTGAGTAAAACGCGCTGACCAGCATGGATATCTGTGCCGGCAAAAATCAACAGGCTCAACCAGCGCCACAAAAAGTCATAACCCATCATCATGAGGGCGCTACGTATGGATTCAACCTTGTATGGCATGCCAAATCCGGCTGAATTCAGATAGCAAAGCAAGCTGTAACATAACGCTACATCGTGCTTGAATGACTCTTCAATGACATTGAATTCTGCCTCACTCATAACAAGATTAAATAGCTGCATGATACGCATAGTAGATGGGTCCATGCGTTTCATGGTTTGTGTCTCAGGAGGGGCTAAGTTAGTGCTTTGAAATAAATTGAAAAGGGGTTCCTTTTCATGAAGCTCCTTGAATTCCTGATAACCTTGAATATTTCTGATAATACGTTGAATTGGCAGGTGCTGGATTTGTCTGATTTCTCTTGAAATGGTTTCGAGCGAATTGTTCTGAATGTCGTAGGAAGCATAAGATGCCATTTTGAATAGTGGCAGCAGCTCGGGACTAAAAGAGAAGTTATGCAGTGAAAACCGATATTTTTTTTCCTTTAAATTTTTCAGGGTGGCAAGCAGCTCGGTAATTCTGATGTTGGAAGGGTAAATTTCCAGAACGATATTGTCGGGTGGTAACAGATCAAGAAAATCACTGACCAGCGCATCAATTGAAACAGGGATGAAAGCCAGTTTGTTGGACAAAACCTGGCGGATTCCAAAATTATTGTAAGTGTTGGCAATCAGTCGAGCGCTGGATCGAAGCGTATTTGGAGGAGATTCCTGGTTGGAAGGATCTTCCAGAAACAGTAACTGGTAACCAATAATTTTCTCGGATGCATCGAAAATAGGTTGCCTGGAAATGAAAATAAACTCATTCACTGAACTGTTATCCGATGTGTTTTCAGGCATTGAAATAGTATTGGGTGATAGGTTAGTCAATTTACGCTTGTGCCTCTTAGTGTTAAGTATTGGCTACTGTGATTAAAGTTGCTCAATCTAGGCTTCGATTAACATCTCAGGATATTGCGTATGCATGTTTTGTGTAAAAATAGCATGGAGCTGGAAGCAAGGCAATTGCAGCCGTAAATTGTAAATAAATATTATTGATAAATTCGCACTAATTTGGTGCAATTTTTTCGGTATTTGCACTATTGTGGAGCATGATTTACTAAAAATAGTGTGCTGCTTTAATGGTATTCCTTTTAAATCATATTGTTGTTGTTTTGGTACAATTATTGCTTATGTACTGCTGGATTAGTCTGGAGAAAATATGGAAGAACTTAAAATAAATAATGACGTATTGTTCATTTTGCTTGGTGCCATCATGGTTCTGGCGATGCATGCCGGATTTGCCTTTCTGGAATTAGGCACGGTACGAAAAAAAAATCAGGTTAATGCACTGGTAAAAATTCTGACGGATTTTGCCGTTTCGACTATTGCCTATTTTTTCATCGGATACAGCATTGCTTATGGCGTAAATTTTATGCAAGGGGCAGAGCACCTTGTTCAAAAAAGTGGCTATGACTTGGTCAAGTTTTTCTTCTTGCTCACATTCGCAGCTGCAATACCGGCGATTGTCTCGGGCGGGATTGCTGAACGCGCCAGATTCAATCCACAACTCGCGGCAACTTTTTTACTTGTAGGATTCGTCTACCCTTTCTTTGAGGGAATAGCCTGGAATCACCACTATGGTATTCAGGGTTGGTTAAATGCAACTTTCGGTGCAGAGTTTCATGATTTCGCAGGATCAGTTGTCGTGCATGCCGTAGGAGGGTGGATTGCCCTGGGTGCGGTTGTCTTGCTAGGCGCGCGTCGTGGTCGTTATCACCAGAATGGAATGATGGCTGCTCATCCGCCTTCAAATATTCCATTTTTAGCACTTGGTGCGTGGATACTGACAGTAGGATGGTTCGGTTTTAATGTCATGTCAGCCCAGACTATTAATGCAATCAGTGGTCTTGTTGCTGTGAATTCCTTAATGGCAATGGTTGGGGGTACCCTGGCAGCATTGGTAGTTGGCAAGAATGACCCGGGGTTTATACATAACGGACCTTTGGCCGGGCTGGTTGCCGTCTGTGCGGGCTCTGATCTGATGCACCCACTAGGCGCACTCGTTACTGGTTTGATCGCTGGTGGCTTGTTTGTGTGGATGTTTACCGTCACACAGAATAAATGGAAAATTGATGATGTACTGGGTGTTTGGCCTTTGCATGGTTTATGTGGAACATGGGGTGGAATCGCAGCAGGTATATTTGGCATGAAAGCACTTGGAGGTATAGGTGGTGTAAGTTTCATGTCGCAACTTTTAGGCACACTACTTGGTGTTGGAATTGCATTGGCTGGCGGTTTTCTGGTTTATGGCATTTTGAAGAAAATGGTAGGTATTCGCCTTGATGCAGAAGAAGAATTTAACGGGGCAGATCTTTCAATACACAAGATATCGGCAACGCCTGAGCGGGAAGCAGGTTGGTAGGGTTGTGATATAAAACAATAAAGTCTGTCGGAGATTGAAGCTTAAAATTTAAAAGGCCTGGTTTTTACACTGGGCCTTTTCTTTTTGTACTGAGGGGGGCTGTTTTTTGAATGAGCCATATCATACTGCATCTAAGGGCATAGTATTAGGTATTGATGGATTTGTCAGGCATAACTGGAAGTGATAAAAGGCACGACCAACAACAGATGCTTCTTTCAGGGTGATCAAGTCATTTTGATTGATAGTAATTTCAGCACAAGATCCGCATATAAATGTGATGCCAGGGCATAAATCATTACAACATGATGTGTGATTTGCTGATATCTGACGGTATTCAACCTGTGTATCGGATGGCGTTGCTTCCTTGATTTGTCCCAAGCTGTCAGATTTGATTGTAAGTGATAGAGCACAACGGCTGCATCGAGATTTTATGACAACCTCAGTTCCAGTTAAAAGCGGGATCGCGAGTGCGTCTATTGCATTCATCGCATAGATTTGATGTTCGCGGTAATTTGCGCTGATACTTGTTTTGGCAGCGCTGAATGGATAACATCCAATGCCGGAATTGGTCATGACTACTGCATCCAGTGTTAAAAGCGTTTCCAGATCATCTGGTGGGATGGCATCTGGAAGAGGGGCGACACCATCCTTAATCCATGAATTTAATACAGAAGTGTAAGTATTCGTTGTTCTAACTTCTATAGATTCAATCCTGTCTTGCAAAGGAAATTCTCTTCTTAACCTCTTTACATCATTGATAATGTTGTTTCTGATTTTCATGGAAGCTCCATTCAGGCTTAAACATGGATGAATTGAAATAAGATGCTATGCGGACCATTTTCTGCGGTATGTAAGCAGAAATAATCCGATTGAAAAAAGAAATAATGTCTTGGGTTCTGGAATATTTAAAAATGGCTGGCTGACGGTGAGAATGCCACCAGAAAGCCTGTTACTGTTTGATATTCCGCCACCTGACGTCAGCGCTATACTTCCACCGAATATCGGGTTGAGAACATTAGTGGAATCCGGTGATTGAAGTAACGAAAGGTCACCACGAGAGGATAAATTAATATTACCCCAAAGGGAAACAGAGCCGCCTGCAGGTGGGCGAACAGGGAATTTTCCTGTTAGTGAATTAATACTTCCTTGATTGATGTAGAGGCTGAGAGAGCCTGCATTAATCTGTGAATTTGATCCTAATACAATGCTATTCCCTGCCGCTATAGTCAGAAGGCTATTGATTGCATCAATAACGCCATTCAGCAAAAAATTATTTTGCGCGAGAAATCGTGCAGGTGAGTCGGGTGTTCCTGATAACACTTTGACAGTAATACCTGCATCAATCTGTACGTCACTGAATTGTGGAAAATCCGGGCCTGTCAGATCCAAAATTGTATTTTTGGATGGGTGAAATATACCAGCGGAACCATCTGAAATAATCGTAGCCTCAGTTGGCAAGCTGACAAGAGTAGCCAGTGTCAGGATAACTAAAAAAAGCTTTCTGAAATGTTTAAAGTTTTTCATTTTCAACCTGGATAGTTTATAAGCTGCCTAAGTTTTCAGGCCAGAAATAATTTTTGTATGAGCACACAAATTATCAGGCTGACATTACAAATAATGGTGTGATGTATTCTAATTTTGTAGTTATATCGGACTATGTGAATTGAGGGTTTTTTCCTAATGCTGTTTTACATTCGTAAACGATAACTCTATTGTTTTATTGATATAAATTAACTTTTCCGCCGTTTCACTCCTTTATTCTCCCCAGCTGTTCTTTCGATTTTAATATTACTGCAACAAGTAATCGGTATCTTGTCAGAAATTCAATGAATAACTGCAAGCCATGTATTTAAGCAGGGGCTTGTGGGAAGTGTAAATTCAGGAAATAGGTATCGTGATGTATGCCGGATTTCCCGGAGAATTTTTTCAAAAGGAACGGGTTGGTTGTAATGATAATAATAAATAAGATCAATCGGGAAAAAGGGTTTACGCTGCTTGAATTATTGGTGGTGATGGTCATTATTGGTTTGCTTGCTGGTTATGTCGGTCCGAAATATTTTTCCCAGATTGGTAAGTCAGAAGTGAAAGCAGCCCGGGCACAATTAGATTCACTTGGTAAATCTCTCGATCAATATCGACTGGATACGGGACACTATCCTTCAAATGAACAAGGCCTTGCTGCGCTAGATACTCGCCCTGCAAACGAGCCAAAGTGGGAAGGCCCTTATCTACGAAAAAGCGTACCTATGGATCCCTGGGGTAAACCCTATGTTTACAAACAACCAGGTGAACATAGTGAGTATGATCTTTTGTCTTACGGCAAAGATGGGCAGCCTGGTGGTAATGCGGAATCTGCTGATATTACCAACTGGTAGCCTCCATGCAATTTGAAATCAAAGCGCTACGAGAAGGAAATAGTGTTGTTCAGCTGACACTGGATGCCACTGATGAGCGTGAAGCATTGCAACAGGTCATGACGCAAGGATATACCGTCCTCGCGATCAAATCCTGGAAAAATCTGGCTGGTTTACTCGGCAAGCGTCATACACACTTCCCCTTGGTATTGTTCAGTCAGGAATTACTGGCATTGCTTGACGCTGGCTTGAATCTGGTGGAGGCCGTTGAGACGTTAGCAGAAAAAGAGCAGCGTCCAGAAACACGGAAAGTGCTCGACAGGCTAATTGCCTCTTTATACGAAGGTCAGACATTCTCCGCTGCGTTACTTCGATTTCCCGAAGCATTTCCTGCATTGTATGTTTCTACGGTTAAAGCCAGTGAAAAAACCGGGGGATTAAGTGAAGCCATTACGCGGTATGTTGCTTATCAGGCGCAACTGGATGTTGTACGAAAAAAACTTGTCAGTGCATCAATTTACCCTGTGGTATTGATTGTTGTTGGCGGGTTGGTGACGCTATTTTTGATGGTATATGTCGTGCCTAAATTTAGCCATATTTACGAAGACATGGGTGGTGACCTGCCTTTTATGTCACGGATGTTGATCGAATGGGGAAAACTGCTTGAAGCGCATGGTGGCGCCATGCTGCTTGGCGTGGTGGGGTTGCTAGCCATTATTGTCTTTGTCTTGACTCGTATAGAAACCAAACGATGGATCGGTGAAAAGTTATGGTTGGTGCCGGTGATTGGAGAGCACATGAAAATCTATCAACTGGCGCGATTCTATCGCACAGTAGGCATGCTTTTGCGCGGAGGAATTCCCGTTGTAACCGCATTGGATATGGTGTCTGGATTGCTCGCGACGGCCTTGAGGAATAGCTTGGACGGTGCGATTCAGGGCGTGAGCGAAGGGCGACCGCTTTCAGCTGCCATGGAAGAATATGCGCTGACCACTCCGGTTTCTTCACGCATGTTAAGGGTTGGTGAACGAACTGGAAACATGGGCGATATGCTGGAACGAATCGCTGCATTTTACGATGAAGAAATGGCGCGTTGGGTTGACTGGTTTACCAAGTTGTTTGAGCCCCTGTTGATGGCGGTTATCGGGCTGATTATTGGCTTGATTGTTGTTTTGATGTACATGCCGATATTTGAATTGGCGGGTAGCATTCAATGAATATGATTCATGCTGCGGATGTATCAATCCCGGAAATTTCGTCTGTACTGCTGCATGATGCTCGTGACGAAGCAGTGCGAAGCAAGCGCCTTATATACGAGGTGCTTGAAGAAAAGTTGGCTTTGCCTCCACATGAGTTTGTTGCGGTTCTGGGGCGCACGTTGCTTTATCCGGTTGCCAATATGCATGATCTGCATCAATGGGAAGCTGCATTTGATGTCTTGCCATTTTCATTAGCATCAAACAAGGAATGCCTCGCTTTTCGCTCTCCAGATGGCCAGTTGCGTATTATTTTTGTGGACCCTTTTGCACAGGATGTACAAAGCTGGGTAGAAGCGTTCATCACCCAGCCCTTCATATGGCAACTTGCCCAGCGTGATGATGTTGCAGCGTTTTTGTCACGGCACGAAGAGTCCATGCGAGCCATGGAAAATGTGCCCATTGCAGATCGTAATGAGTCAAATGTTACTGCAGGGTTGGAAGATCTTTCGCTTAAATCCATTAGCGAAGATACTAGTCCGGTTGTGAAATTGGTGCATTCCACGCTTTACGATGCACTTAAACTCACTGCCAGTGATATTCATCTTGAAACAACGCCGACTGGTTTGACTATTAAATACCGAATTGATGGCGTTTTGTCTTCAGTGGGTTCCGCTCAAGGCTTGGAGCAGGCTGACCAGGTTATATCACGTATCAAAGTCATGTCTGAGCTGGATATTGCAGAACGCCGGGTACCCCAGGATGGTCGATTCAAAGTTTCTATGCGCGGACGTGAAATCGATTTTCGGGTGTCGATTATGCCAAGCATCTTTGGTGAAGATGCGGTGTTGCGTGTTCTCGATAAACAGACCCTTGCCGATCAGGTAAAAGGGTTGCGTCTGGATTATCTTGGGTTGGATGAATTTACTATCGGTCAAATGCGCAGATTGTATAGCGAACCCTACGGCATGGTGCTGGTTACCGGCCCGACAGGTAGTGGAAAAACGACAACTTTGTATGCTGCCATATCTGAAATCAACAATGGTCTGGATAAAATTATCACCATTGAAGACCCTGTGGAATATCAGCTTGCAGGCGTGTTGCAGATTCCTGTCAATGAAAAAAAGGGGCTGACCTTTGCCCGGGGGTTGCGATCAATTCTGCGACATGACCCGGACAAAATCATGGTGGGGGAGATTCGTGATTCTGAAACTGCCCAAATTGCCGTTCAGGCTGCACTCACCGGTCACTTGGTATTCACTACAGTTCATGCAAATAGTTCCCTTGATGTCATTGGTCGATTTCTTCATATGGAAGTAGACCCTTACAACTTTGTGGCCGCCATGAACGGCATTCTGGCGCAACGTTTGATACGCGTGAATTGTCCTCATTGTATGGAGCCGGTTGAACCTGATGCTCAATTAATTGCTGATTCCGGTATTTCACCAGAATCCGCTGCACACTACACATTCAAAGGTGGGTTGGGCTGTGGACTATGTCGCGGGTCTGGATTCAAAGGGCGAAAAGCTATTGCTGAATTGCTCAATCTAAATGATGAAATCCGCGAACTGATTGTTGCGCGGGAACCAATACGGCGAATTAAAGAAGCAGCGCGCCGCAACGGCACGCGTTTCTTGCGTGAAGCAGCGCTGGAATTAGTGGCCAACGGAGAAACTACATTACAGGAAGCCAACCGTGTTACCTTCGTTTCGTGATCAGTTGCAAATCGGTATTGAACCCGGTCAAATTACGCTTGCCAGAATTGGTAAAGGGATACGGCGACGTGTACTTGAAAAGCACATCGAAGTGTATGACTCACATGAAACAGAGCCATGGATCGCTGCATTTTCTGCTTTAAAAAAACTGCTCGAAAAGCAGCGTGGGGCAGAAGCCATAATTGTGCTGTCCAATCAGTTTGTGCGCTATGTGGTCGTTCCCTGGAACGACGCTGTCAGTAATGACGAAGAAGTTGCTGCTATAGCGCACCACCGCTTTAATCAAGTGTATGGAGATCAGGCAAGTAACCGGGAAGTGCGTGTGAGTCAGTCAGCATTTGGTGCGCCTATGCTGGCATGCAGTATGGAACGAGGTTTGCTGGCAGGGCTTAGAATTGTCTGTCAGGAAGTTGGTGTGCATCTGACTGTGATACAACCCGCGTTGATGTCGGTATTTAATCACTGGTGTGATCAGGTGAAAGAAGAAAGTAGCTGGTTTTGCATTATCGAACCAGGAAAGCTACTGATAGCTTTGTACTTTCAGGGGGGGTGGCATGCCATCCAGAACAGGCATCTGGCTGGCAGCACTGTAGACGATTTAATTGCAGTACTGGATCGCGAAAGATTGCTTGCCGATGTTGCTGATACCCCCCAGCGCGTTTTTCTTTTTTCATCAATGCATTCCAGTTACCCATCCAAGTTTGGTAATTGGTCAATAACTACAATGAAACCTTCTGCAATAGAGGGTTTTTCACCCGATTCAGCCCCCCCGTTTTGTTTAGCTTTAAGTGGAAATAAATAATGCGGAAGCTGGATCTCAATTTTCAACCCAAGAGTCGTGTGCCGGGCATGCTAGGCATGTTAATTTTGATTGTTACAGTTCTGACAGGCGGTAGTCTTTATGCAGATTATTTAGAAGCTAAAGCATTGTCTGAACGGACGCAGGCTAGTCTGGTTCGCCTTGAACGGTTAACTGGGCGAACAGCTGAGCCCCACAATAACCGCAAATTATCTGAGCAAGACAGTTCTGAATTTAAGCAAGCTGCTGATGTTATTGATCAGTTGGCGTTACCCTGGGGGCGGTTGTTTGGTGCTGTTGAAGATGCAGGTGAACAGGATGTGTCACTTTTGTCGCTTCAACCGGATCGGAAAAAGGGGACGCTATCGATCGGGGCTGAGGCTAAAAATGTCAAAGCTATGCTTGAGTATATGCGCCGCTTGATTCAGGAAAAACCCTTGCAAGAAGTGGCTCTTCTCTCCCATAACATTCAGGAGCAGGATGCAGAAAAACCAGTCAGATTTACATTGAGCGCTAAATGGATCGCAGAATAATATTGAAATTCAGATGGTACGCACAGTCCGGCATGAGATGGTTGGGCTGGTCAGGTATGGCGGGGCTGGGGGGGCTTGCTTTATGTCTTATGTTTTATGTATTCACTTTGCAGCCAGAAAAAGTAAAGCTTGGTGAAATGCAGGCGCAGATCACGGTTCTGAACCAGCAGTTTAGCCAAAAAAAAGTTGCTCAGGTACGAGTGAAAGGTCCTGAAGATCAGCTTTCAGATTTTTACAGGTTTTTTCCCTCCACTCAAATAGCACCTGATTTGCTCGAAAAACTGTTTGACGCAGCTGCTTCTACTGGCATAGCGCTGCAACAAGGGCAATACCGCATGATTGCTGCCAAGGGTGATAAGCTCGGTCGCTACCAGATAACCTTGCCAGCTAAAGGCACCTACCCGCAATTACGCAAGTTTATCGCTCAGCTTTTGACTGATTTGCCGACAATTGCTTTGGATAGTATTCATTTGCAAAGGCAAAAAGTAGGTGACCCGCAACTCGACGCCCAAATCAAATTGACTCTTTTTATGGGAGCAGTGTGATGAAAATGGGTAGCAGGCAGCGTTGGGTCATATTGACTATGTTAATGGGACTTACTTTGACTGCTGTTGTTTGGGTTGGGCAAGATGAGGATCAGCCCGTTGCAGTGCAGCAAAAAAAGAATCAAGTGGCCACAAAGGCACATGTTGTAAGGGTGGCGGCTGTGAAGAAAGACGAACGGTCGAGCAATATTTTAAATATGGAAAAGTTGCAGCGAACCCCGATGGCAGAAAGTGATAATGAATTATTTGCTGCTAAATCCTGGTATGTGCCTCCTCCTCCACCGCCAACTAAACCGATATCTCCCCCTCCTCCGACAGCACCACCAGTTCCATTTGTTTATATGGGTAAATTGATCGAGGACGGTCAGCAGGTCGTGTTTTTGTCCAAGCAGGAAAGAAATTACGTAGTTAAACGAGGTGACACACTGGATAACACTTACCGTGTAGATGATATTAACGGACGTGTCATGAACCTGACTTACTTACCCATGAATATCAAACAGACACTCATGATTGGTGGAGAAACATAATTGAAACGGTATAAAAACTATTTGGTAACAGCGCTTATCGCCATTCTCATTTCAGGTTGTGCATCAGACAGGGCGTTTCGTGAAGGTAACCTGTTGTTGTCAGAAGGCAAGTACGAGGAAGGCATTTCCAAGTTGCAGGCCGCCGCCAAGGATGATCCAAACAATGCGGAAATTCGCGCACATCTGTTTCGTAGCCGTGATCAAATTATCAATCGATTACTGGTAGAAGCGGACTCTCTGCGCGAAAAAGGAAAACTGGAGGAAGCCGAGGCTGTTTATCATCGCGTGCAGGGGTTGGATGAAAATCATCCTCGCGTTCAGGAAGGGCTCAACGCAATCCAGGCACAACGTCGCCAAAGATTGATTGTGGCAGACGCTGAAACGCTTTTCAACAATGGGAATGTAGAGGCGGCACAGGAAATGTTGCGTCCTGTATTGCAGGAAAATAAATCACTGGACGTTGCCATTTCGCTCCAACAGCGAATCAATGATAAAAACAAGCAGGACACCAGCGTAATGCCTGCACTTAAGTCGCGTTACAAAAAACCGGTTTCTCTAGAATTTCGTGATGCCAACTTGCGCTCTGTATTTGAGGTGCTGTCGCGTACTGCCGGAATCAATTTCATTTTCGACAAGGATGTGCGTCCTGATCTCAAAACGACACTTTTTGTGAAAGATAGCTCAATCGAGGATGTCATCAACTTGCTGGTAGTTACCAATCAGCTTGATAAACGCATTCTGAACGAGAATACCGTTCTGATTTACCCAAATACGCCAGCCAAAACAAAAGATTATCAGGAACTTGTTTTAAAAAGTTTTTATCTGGGTAATGCTGATGTAAAGCAAACACTGAATATGATCAAGACATTGCTCAAAACCCGCGATGTTTTTATCGATGAAAAGTTGAATCTGCTGATGATGCGGGATACGCCAGAAGTTATTCGGTTAGCTGAAAAATTGATAGCAGCGCAGGATAAGGCTGAGCCTGAAGTGATGCTGGATGTTGAAGTGCTGGAAGTAAAACGCTCCAAATTGACTGAATTGGGTATTCAGTATCCCAATCAGTTTACTGCACTGAATTTAACCAATAGCAACACTGTCACGACTTCTGCGGGAGCTGTAGTTGCAACAACGCCAAGCGTCGTAGCCAGCCAGTTTACTGTGGACAGTTTAAGGAGTCTTAATGGTAGCAAAATTGGTATTCCCAGTCCGGTACTTAATCTCAGGAAGGAGGACAGCGATACGAATTTGTTAGCCAACCCCCGTATTCGGGTAAAAAATCGGGAAAAAGCCAAAATTCATATTGGTGATAAAGTTCCGGTTATTACCACCACCAGCACAGCCAATGTGGGCATTTCTGAATCAGTTAGTTATCTGGATGTAGGTCTCAAGCTGGATGTTGAGCCGAATGTTTTTCTGGATAACGAAGTGGGCATTAAAGTCGGATTGGAAGTCAGCAATATTGTACGTGAAATTAAGAGCAGTACCGGCACGCTTACTTATCAGGTTGGCACCCGTAATGCGGTAACTGCATTGCGGCTAAAGGATGGAGAAACCCAGGTGCTGGCTGGTTTGATTAACGATGAAGATCGTGCAAGTGCAAGCAAGCTACCTGGATTGGGCGATCTTCCATTATTTGGGCACTTGTTCTCCAGCCATCGAGATGAGCATTCCAAAACCGAAATTATCCTGCTGATAACGCCGCATGTAATACGTAATCTGGTGCGGCCGGAATTTGCTATTACGGAATTTACATCGGGAACAGAATCATCGATTGGTGCAGCGCCGCTCAGTTTAAGTTCTGCTGCAAAAGCATCGGTACCTATGGGTGTAAACGCAAGTGTTTCTGCAGTTCAGCAAACTGGGCTGTCGCAAGTGCCGCAAAGTGCACCATCACCTGCAAACGATCAGGAGCAAAACGGGACACCTGTTCAACTTAATTTGAATGCGCCGACACAGGCTCCAATAGGTAAAAACTTTACGTTGAATGTTAATGCATCCGGTTTAAATGGCGTAAAACAGGTGGCATTCGAAATTAACTATGACCCTGCAAAATTGGACGTGGTTGATTCTCAGGCAGGGTTGCTGATGAAAATGGGGAGTGGGCAAACAGATTATCAGCACTCTGGTGAAGGTACAGGTCATCTGCAAATCAGTATTAGTAGAAATACTCCAGCTAGCGGTAGCGGTAATTTAGCCACAGTGACGTTCAGGCCATTGGCCGGAAAGCCAGGTGCTACGCAACTTGGGATCGTCAATCCGACGGCATCAGACATCTCAGGAAGCAGCTTGCCCAGTAATGTGCCAGCGGCAAGAAATGTGACAATTGTGCCCTAAGTCTATGCAGCAAGCTTATCGAAATGGGTTCACGCTGATTGAGCTGATGATCACAGTGGCGATTGTGGCATTGTTGGCAACTGTCGCAATGCCACTGACTTCGCTGACCCTGCAACGGACTAAAGAGCAAGAGTTGCATTACTCTCTTCAGCAAATTCGAGAAGCGATTGATTTATATCGCAGGGCAGTAGAAGAGAAGCATATCAAGGCGGCGTCAGATGAATCCGGATACCCTAAATCTCTTGATATTCTGGTAGAAGGAGTCGAAGACGAATTGAGCCCGGTAAAATCCAAAATATATTTTCTGAGGCGGATTCCTCGTGACCCTTTTTCACCTGATAGTAAAGCAACGGCAGAAGCAACCTGGGGGAAACGGAGTTATAAAAGCAGCGCAGAAGACCCGCAGGAGGGGGAGGACGTATTCGATATTTATTCATTTGCGGCTGGTAAAGGGTTGAACGGCATCCCTTACAAGGAGTGGTAAATGCGGCTGTTCAGTAAAAATAATGGATTTACACTGATCGAACTTTTGGTTGTCATGGCGATCATTGCAACCTTGCTAAGCATTGCTGTGCCACGCTATTTTCATAGTCTGGAAAAATCCAAAGAGGCTGTGCTGAAAGAAGATCTGAATATCATGCGTGATGCCATTGATAAATTTTACGGCGATAACGGAAAATATCCCGACGCGCTGGATGATCTGGTCAGCAAGAAATACCTGCGCATCATTCCACCCGATCCAATAACCGATAGTGCAACAAGCTGGGTTGTTACGCCACCAGAAGATGCACTGAGCGGCAGTGTTTATGATATTCACAGTGGCGCAACGGGCAATGGTCGCGATGGTCAGCCTTATACTGCGTTGTAATGAATGAAGCGTTTTTCAACATCATTATCTCAGACCGGCTTTACTTATTTGGGGCTGCTTTTTCTCATTATGATCATGGGTATTGTTGCTGCTACGGCAGGAAACGTCTGGCATTTAGCCCAGAAGCGAGAAAAAGAGCATGAATTGATTTTTGTTGGTAATCAGTTTCGACAAGCAATTGGTTTTTATTTTGAAAAAACACCGGGTTCAGCCAGTTCAAAAAAACAATACCCCAAAACACTGGATTCGTTGTTACAGGATAATCGCAATGTATTCACGCAGCGATATCTCAGAAAAATATATTGGGATCCACTCACTAAAAGCAAAGAGTGGGGGTTGGTTGAAAGTCCCGATGGCGGCATTATGGGCGTATACAGTCTGTCGGAAGATGTCCCGTTAAAACAGAATAATTTTAAGATGGCGGATCAGGATCTGGAAGGGAAAAGCAAATATACAGAATGGAAATTTATCTACGTGCCTAAGCAATCCAGTAATGCCGCAGACGCTATAAACAATAGCGGTCAGCAAGCTAATTCAGCAACTGCAAAGCCCGTATTCAATCGCAATCAGAATCAAACGACAATTCCTCAAGGTGGCTTCAATAATCACAATTAAGTAAAAAACACAAATCCATGACTTCATATGCTGGCTTGTTGCCTGTTATTTTGGTTTCATAATAACGTCATAAATTTAGTTCATTATGACGTATTCCTAAAAATAAAAGAATGAAGTGGGGGAGTATGCCTAAAGCGCCTGAGCTAAATGCAGAAGAGCGAGAGCGGCTGTTTCGCATAATCGAAGCAACGTTAAAAATCCGCAAGCGACATCATTTTTATTCATTGGTGCAAATGGAATTGCAGGGACTATTGCCCCATGAAATTCTCATATGCGGGCTAAGTGACATAGATGGCAGGGGACTCGGCATGCATTCTTTTTCTTCTGTTCAAGATTTTACTGCGGAGCATTTTGATCGCGTCACGCATCCAGAAGAGGGCATCATTTCCCATATCATTGGTTTGTGGCAAAAATCAGGGCATCCTTGCTTGTTTGAACAAAGGCGCGAAGCCTCTTTCCCTGTTGATCGAAGGCTCCTGGGTAAAGATAGTATTTTGCAGGATTCCGGGTTAAAAAATATTGCTGCACATGGCGTCACCCACACCAATGGTGCCGTTCTCGGTTTTTTCAGTTTTTCCCGTGTTTCTGAACCGCTAGGCATGCGGCATCATTACCTGCTTGAAATACTGGTTCCTCATCTGTATACAGCGCTGATACGTGTGCTAAGCAAGGAAACTGCCAGCGCAAAAAAAATCCCCATGGGGAAAACAAATCTGACTGCGCGTGAAAAAGAAGTACTTAAGCACCTGAATGAAGGGCTTTCAAATAGTGCGATTGCAGAGAAGCTACAGGTTAGTCCGCTTACTGTTAAAAACCACGTGCAAAAAATCCTCTACAAATTACAAGCCAATAATCGAGCACACGCAATTACGCTGGCAATGCGGTGTGGGTTACTTCAATAATCACCGTCAAAGATTTGTTATCTATGAAAGTTATCTTTCACGTCATTTATTCATGCAGGCTGAGCTTATTAAGTCTCTTGTATTAAACACATCATACAAAAAAATCGGATATTGAGAATCAATTTCAATCGGTTAATGTAACCTATCTATATATTTTTAAAAGTATTTATCGTAATTCGTATAGTCCGATCGGTCTATGAAATCAGTTAAAAATCCTGCACGAACTGTAATAGTCGTTCTGTAAATTGTTGAACACCGAAACAAGAAACTGCGTGTATCGGAAAAAGTTAAAGCCACCCCTGTCGTGAGGCAGGTTCGGAAAGCTTCGGGTCTCAAGCAATGAAGAGATAGCCGGGTTGCCTTATGGAAAGAGGCAATCCGGCATTTTTATTTCCGGTTGTTCAGGTGGCATGAAAGCACCCAGTTCTTTCCCTGACGAGGTGTTTTCTTTTTAACTTAATTTTTTAAAAGGTCTCCAAAATGAAAATGAAATTATTAGTTGCTGCAACCATGTTTGCTGTAGCCGGTCAGGCTGCTGCTGCAATTGCTCCTGGTTCTTCCGGTAATGGCGAACTGTTCCTGTCGGTTTATGATTCCGTTGCGCTAACATCTTATACCCGTGATCTGGGTATCGACATGAATACCTTTAACGCAAGTGGTTCTAATGCTGGATATTCTTTGTCTTTTGCTGGTGACTCACTGCTGGCTTCCGCTTTTGGATCGTTAGCTACAAACAGCAACCTGCTGTGGAACGTGGCTGCGCTTGATAGTACTGTTAATCCAGGAAATTCATTTGTAGGTATGCAATTCCTTAGTACAACTAATGCGTCCTTGGCTACCGTCAAAACTCAAACCAATACTAACCTGGCTGGTTTTGCTACAGTTGATGGTTATGTAAACGCCGTTAACGCGGGTGCTACCGACTTTGTAACTAACAATTCCAGTACAGCTGCTTCTGCTGATGGCTCATCCTATTTCGGAAATAGCTTCGGTAATAATTGGAATAAGAAGGCAGTATTTGATAGCACTGCTGCAGTAGGTAGTAGTTTGAATTTCTTTGCGTTGACACCAAGTGACAACAGTGGATTACATAAGGCTACTGTTACCCAGTTTGGTAACGCAGATGGCGCCGCTACCTGGACATTGGCCAGCAACGGTACCCTGAGTTACGTTTCTCCTGCTCCTTCTGCTGTTCCAGTACCTGCAGCTGTGTGGCTATTGGGTTCGGGTCTGATCGGCATGGTTGGTGTAGCTCGCCGCAAAGTTAAGTAATAGGCATCGTATGACAGGTGACTTATTGTGGGTCACCTGAATAATATAACCGTCACTTAGTCTAAATTATTCAAAGGATTTATCATGAAACTGAACAAAATTGCTGCCGCTTGTGGTTTGGCTGTTGCTACGCTAGCAACTCAGGCTTTTGCCCATGGTCCTGCTGTTACCCCTGATCTGCAAGTATTTATTTCCGGTTCTTCTGCCCTGCAAGGCACACTGGGCAAGATTGCCGAAGGTATGATGACTGCCGGCACGATCGATGTATATTACGACAATGCTACCGGTGGTAAGGATTATCGCGCCTATTTTGGTACTGTGTCCGGTACTGGCACAGCGCTGGATGGCAAGAAAGTATTAATGCATAACCGTGCTGCGGGCGGTTCTTTCCAGGGTGTTGGCCCCGTTGCTCGTGCTCAGTTAATTGACCGTATGAAAATTGAAGCAGCTACTTGTGCTTCTACAGGTGCGGCTTACCCATCTGCTACTTTCAAATGTACCAGCACTGTGAAAGCGGTGCCTGATGCGGGTGTTTCCGATGTGGAGCCAGCTTTGTTTGTTTATCCTAACCTTCCAGCTGGCGAAACCGCTCTTAGCACTACTGAACTGGGCCATATAAGCCCAGCCAGCCAGAACGCTGTGGTATTTGGTATTGCTGTGAGCGATAACGTATCTGTTACTAACTTGAGCCGTTCACAGATAACCAGTTTGTTGACAGGCAACTATGCAGACTGGAGTTTAGTTGACCCAGCCTTGTCTGGTCCTGTAATGGTTGAACGTCGTGGTGCCGGTTCCGGCACACAAGCATCTGCTAATGCTTATTTCGGTGGATTGCCTTGTTCCGCAAATGGTGTGCCTTTGGCTGCTGGTTCAGTTGCTGCAACCCCAACCACATTAATCACTGGCTATACCGTCGTTGAAAATTCCTCTACCGGTGGTGTGAAAGCTGGCTTGAATACCTCTTTCACCGTTGGCAACAAGGCGATTGGTTTGGTTTCTACTGAGAACACCCCTGTAGCAGGTACAGATCACTGGCACTTTGTTTCAATCGATGGTATCCCTGCAACGGTTGCCAATGCTGTTGCTGGCAAGTATGACTACTTTGTTGAACAGTCTATCCAGTGGCGTAATGCAACTGTTGCCGGTGTAGCTGCTCCTTCTGGCAATATGGCGACCTTCCTTGATCAATTCAAGACACGTTCAGGCGAACCAACCATTTTGGCTACATTGCCAGGCGTTGCTGCTCTGCCAACCAACTATGATCCTTCGCTGTACCCAGTTGGTCAGGTCATGAAAGGTACTAAACTGAACAACACTTGCCAACCAACCCAGTTGTTCTACTAAGTTGTTTCTTAAGTAGTGTCATGCAAGTACGGTAAAGCAATGCAATGTTGTTTTGCCGTACAACCCACCAAACCATTCTTCATTTTCTGAGAATGGTTTGGTTATTTATCCGTCTCTGATGAAGGGGTGGATAAATAACCAAAAGTAGTGATAAAAACAGGATAAAAATGCGGCTTACATTGTTATTGATGGGATTCATTCTGGCGACTCAAGCTTTTGCTGGGGAAGATAAAGTAGAGGAAAAACCCCGTTTCGACGTGATGGAATATCAGATCGAAGGTAATTCGGTATTGCCGGTGATCGCTGTTGAAGAAGTGGTGTACCCATGGTTGGGTGAGAAAAAAACCGTTGATGATGTGGAGCACGCGCGGGAAGATTTGGAACGCGCGTATCATGACGCAGGATATTCTACTGTGCTGGTGGATATTCCTGAGCAAAAGGTGGATAGCGGGATTATTTATCTGAAGGTGACTGAAGGGACTATCAGTAAAGTGCGGGTTACTGGCTCTCGTTACTTTTCACAGGACCGAATTCTCGCAAAAACGCCTTCGATTGCCGAAGGCAGTGTGCCTTACTTTCCTGATTTGCAAAAAGATATTGCTTCAGTCAATACCACTGCAGACCGCCGCGTTACGCCAATCCTGAAAGCCGGTAAAACTCCTGGTACGGTAGATGTTGATCTCAAAGTAGATGACAAACTGCCCTTGCATGCCAGCCTGGAACTCAATGATCGCCATGGTGCGAATACGACCCCTTGGCGGGCAATTGGAATGGTGCGTTACGATAATTTATGGCAACGGGAGCACAGCTTAAGTCTGCAATATCAGACTGCGCCTAAAGAACCTAGTCAGGTTGGTGTGTTTTCCGCATCTTACCTCATCCCTCTTTCTGATAAAGGGGATGCGCTGGCTATGTATGCCATTCGCACCCGTAGTGATGTGGCTGCTGTGGGTGAAATTACCGTGCAGGGTAACGGTACGATTTATGGCATTCGACGCATTGTTCCCTTGCCGGGCAGCAGCCAGTTATTCCACTCTTTGTCATTTGGTGCGGATTATAAAGACTTTAAAGAGGACCTGACATTGCGTGGGTCTGACAGTTTCAGTACGCCCATCAGCTACCTGCCATTTTCGCTTTCATACAATGCCACCAGTCAGCTTGAGCAAAGCCTTACTCAATATAACCTGAGTGCTAATTTTGCAGTACGGGGATTGAGTAATAAACCGGAAGAGTTTGGTAACAAACGCTATCTGGCTCAGCCGAATTATTTTTATCTGCGTGGCGAGGTTGAGCATAGCAGCAAGCTGTTTGGTAATTACAGCTATATGGCAAAAATCGGCGGACAGTGGGCAGATCAGCCGCTTATCAGTAATGAACAATATGGTGCAGGGGGGGGCGATACCGTTCGCGGTTATCTGGAGTCTGAAGCGCTGGGCGATGATGCCTTGCATGCCACGTTGGAGCTCCGCAGTCCGTCGGTCGCGAATCTGATTTCCAGCAATCTAGACGATCTGCATTTTCTTGTATTCATGGATAGCGCTGCGCTTCGCGTTACTGATCCGCTACCGCAGCAAAAATCACGTTATACGTTAACAAGTGCAGGTTTTGGCGCACGGATGAAAGCCTGGCGCAACTTAAGTGCTTCTTTTGATTTGGGCAGGGCATTCAGGGAATCAACCAATACCCATTCCGGTGATATACGCATGCACTTTAGGATGCTTTATGAATTCTGATCACACTAATATCGAAACACGCGAATTTATACCCCAATGGGTGGCGTTATTCTCCAAACGTAAAGTCACTTCCAGTATTTTTGTGTTGTGGGCATGTGGTGTTTTATCTTGCACAGCGGCGATTGCAGATACGACTGTTGCGCCAGTTTTGCCATCAGGAACTTTGCCTGTTGCAAGCGCGAGCTGGCGAGGTAGCGCAGCAACTTTGGCTAATGATCCTACTCGATCTGGTAATACGCTGACCATTAATCAGATAAGCCAGAGTGCCATTTTTAATTGGCAGTCATTTAATATTGCCCGCGACAGTGCGGTTGTATTCAATCAACCTAATTCCAGTGCTACTGCACTGAACCGGATTTTTGATAACAATCCATCCGTAATCCAAGGCCATTTGACGGCAAATGGTCAAATTTACCTGGTTAACCAGAATGGCATTATTTTTGGTAAAGATTCTCAGGTTAATGCCAGTTCTTTGATTGCCTCATCTTTGAACATTGAGGACACCATTTTCAATGGTGGAATTGGTAATGTGAAAGATGGTAGCCCGGTCTTTGCAGGTGGTTCTGGCAGTGGTTTTATTCGGGTGGAAGAGGGGGCTAATTTATCTGCCTCAACTGGCGGCAAGATTATGCTTTTTGCGCCTAACGTAGAAAATCACGGCGTCATTACGACTCCTGACGGGCAGACTATTCTTGCTGCGGGCAGCAAGGTGTATCTGACTTCGATTGATGATGCCACGAATTTGCAAAACACCGGCAATCTGGGGAATGGTGCCTCATTAAGTAATAATTTGCGTGGTTTGCTGGTTGAGGTAGACAACGGTGGAACAGCCGCAAATTTGGGTACGATTTTAGCGGAACGCGGCAATGCTACCCTGATTGGATTGGCGGTGAACCAGCAGGGCAGAATTACTGCGACTACCTCGGTAAATGCGAATGGTTCTATTCGTTTGCTGGCAAGAGATACCGTAACAAGTATATTACGTGCCAACGGTAGTGGAAGCACCGACAAATTTGTTAATGCGACAAATACCGGCACCGTAACGCTTGGTGATGGCAGTGTTACGGAAGTGTTGCCAGATTTGAAAGATACAGCAACCAGCCCTGATGCCCAGCAGTTTAATCCTTCTCGGGTTGAGGTGGTGGGTAACCAGATAAATATGCTGGGAAATAGCAAAATCATCGCAACGGGTGGGCAGGTCACATTAAGTGCTGTAGAAAACCCGCTAACGCTCAAGCCTTTCGATTTGCCGCTAACCGTGCCAGGTACTGCAAAAAATAGTAGCAGGGTGTTTCTGGATAGCGGCAGTTTGATTGACGTTTCCGGTAGTAAAGATGTGCCGGTGGCCATTGAAAGAAATCTGGTTCAGGTGGATTTGTACGGAGCTGAGCTTAAAGATTCACCCCTGCAAAGCAACAGCTTTCTGCATGGCAAAACCGTTAGCGTGGATATCAGTAAAGGGACGCCACTTGCCGATTATTCCGGGTATGAAAGTAAAATCGAACGCTCTGTAGCTGAACGGACTTCAACAGGTGGCACGGTAAAAATCGCTTCGGAAGGCGATATCGTCATGAAAGATGGAGGAAAGATCGATGTGTCTGGCGGGTCGATCAAGTACCTTGATGGTTTCTTGAATACCACCAAACTGATTTCTCAAGGTGTGGTGTACGACATCAGTGAAGCATCTCCTGACCGTATTTACGATGGCTTCGCCGGGGTACTGACTCGTGATTATTCAAAATGGGGCGTAACCAAAACTTGGACTGCACCCTCCGTGGCAAGCGGTCGAGGCGATCCGGCTTCTGGATACACGGAAGGTAAGAACGCCGGTACGGTTCAATTCTTTGCGCCATCCATGGTGTTGAATGGCAGTATAGTCGGCCAGACCACAGCGGGTATTTATCAGCGACAGCCCTATTCAGAAATTGATTCTGGCAACCCTGCCAGTGCGCTTTACAAAGCACGCTACACCATGGCACCAAAAGGGGCGACCCTTGTTATTGGTGATGTATCCCATATAACCGATTCGGTTCCACCTGATTTCAAAACACCGGATGTCAGTATTGTGGCGAGTGCTGCGCCATTACTTGCCGGGTTTAATCAGGGCAATGCTTTACCTGCAGACAGAGTCAATAGCGTGCAGTTATCGGCCGGCATGATGGGTAAAAACGCGGTTTCCAATCTTGAAGTTTACAGCAATGGCAAGGTGGATGTTGCTGCAGATGCAAGGCTGAATATGCCAGATGGTAGTGTCAAACTGGCAGGAAATGAGGTGAATGTATCGGGTTCTATAACGGCCCAATCCGGCAAGATTACATTACAGGCGCAAAGTGTTAATGGGCAAGCCGGAAAGTCAGTGACAGTCAGTGGCGTGCTGGATGCAAGCGGTGGCTGGATAAATGATTCGCTTTATCCAGCTGGTTTTGCTCCACAAGATCCATTGCTGGTTAAAGGCGGTGCAATTGATATCAATGCCTATTCAAATATTGTATTAAGTAACACAAGCAAACTGGATGTTTCCAGCGGGGGGTGGCTGAAAGGTAACGGCAAGTTGGGTAGTGGCGCAGATGCGGGCGCCATTTCGATAAAAAGTGGCATGGGGCAGCCTGCCTTGCAACTAAATGAATCTGCGCTCACGCTTGATGGAAGCCTAAGTGGTTATGCCCTGAACAAGGGGGGTAGCCTGGCTGTTTCTACAAGCAAGGTGAAAATAGGTGGCCAAGTGGAGTCAGGCGTTTTAGTGCTGCCTGAGCGTTTTTTCACTGCAGGTGGTTTTAATTCATACAAAGTAAATGGTATTGAATCACTCTCTGTTGCAGCCGGGACAACCATCGATGCAAAGGCTGAAAGCCTGATTCTGAAACCTGCTTCTCAATCGGCACCGACAGGCAGCAGAATGGCGTCCATTAGCCAACATGCTTTGCTGGACCCACTTTTGCGCAAGCCTGTCAGCCTGACCTTGTCTTCCGATAACGTGAATCGTGGTACGTTGCAGTTGGAGCAAAATGCCGTGCTTCGGGTAGAGCCGAAGGGTACTGTCAATCTTGTGGCTGGTCGTCAAATGACGCTCAGTGGCACGGTAGAGGCACCGGCAGGCGCCATTAATTTAACCATGCTGGGTACGCCTGGTACTAGCGGTGAAGTTGGTTTTCTTTCAAATCAGTCAATCTGGCTGGATCATAATGCTCAATTGTTGAGCAGAGGTGCGGATCAAACGCACCCTGACGCCGTTAACGGCTTGCGTCAGGGTGAAGTGCTCAATGGTGGTGTAATATCTATCGTGGCGAATAAAGGCTACGTAGTGGCTGAAAGCGGATCAGTTATGGATGTTTCCGGCACAAGCGGTACTGTAGACATTCTGCGTTCAAGTGCTAATGGAACAAGCTATCAGCCTGTGGCAGTCGCAAGTGATGCAGGGTCAATCAGCATTTCAACCCGTGAGGGTGCGTTGCTGGATGGCAGCATGATTGGCAAGGCAGGCGGCAAGGGTGCGCAGGCCGGCACGTTTAGTCTCAGTGTTGACACAAAGAACAATTTGGCAATCCCGAGTGATCAGGTCACTAATCCCTATCCGACCAATGATCGCCAGATTATTCTGGCGCAGCATGCTGGATTTTTACCTGCGGGGATTAAACCAGAAGATGTCATTAATACTGCGAACTACAACGGCAAGGGGATGGTTGCTGCAGACAGCTTGAAGGTTGGTGGCTTCAGCCAAGTTGAATTACAGGCCCAGCAGGCGGTTCGATTCTCAGGAGATGTGTCGCTGGATACGGCGCGTGCAATCACGCTGGATGCACCGGTCATTGCGGCGACACATGATGCAATTGTGAACTTGAACACCCGTTATTTGCATATCGCTAACAGCGACGCCAATTACCAAACAATTCCAGTGGCGCAAACAGGGACAGCCAAACTGACGGGCAATGCTGACTTGATCGATCTGGAAGGCAATGTTGCGCTGAGCGGGTTTACTCATACCGCGTTAAACAGTAATGGTGACATACGACTGAAAGGTGTCTGGAATAACGATACGGTTAATCCGGCCTTAACCGGCGCATTGTCGGCATGGTCTGATCTGTCATTGCTGGCACGCCAGATATATCCAACTACATTAACCCAGTTTAACCTTGGCGTGCTGAGCAACGATTCTCTGGGACAAATTCGCATTGCTACAACGGGTGCCGTTGATACGCCAGTTCTATCTGCAGGCGGAAAATTGACGGTTGTTGCGGCGAATATCCTGCAAGAAGGTGTGATTAAAGCGCCACTGGGGACTATCGCTTTTAAAGCAAGCGAAAACCTGACGATAGGGAAAGACAGTATTACTTCAGCTTCAGCAGAAGGCCAGATTATTCCCCTTGGTGGTACTTCAAACGGAAAAGATTGGCTTTATACCCTCAATCAAGATGCAAAAATAGCCATTCTGAAGCCGACAGAAAAAATTGTGTCCCTCGATGGCAAAAATGTGACTGTTGAACCCGGTGCCAAAGTTGATATCAGCGGCGGTGGGGATATATTTGGAACAGAGTTTCTTCCCGGCCCGCCAACGAGATCTGTTGATATTTTGAATGCGCCAGATAC
Organism: Sulfurirhabdus autotrophica; assembly: GCF_004346685.1. Taxonomy (NCBI): domain Bacteria; kingdom Pseudomonadati; phylum Pseudomonadota; class Betaproteobacteria; order Nitrosomonadales; family Sulfuricellaceae; genus Sulfurirhabdus; species Sulfurirhabdus autotrophica. Next base: position 53,170 of record NZ_SMCO01000002.1, on the reverse strand, counting down.
TTTTGCGGTTATGCCTGGCTTGAATGGTACATATGCTCCTTATGACGCACAGTCTTATACGGGGTCAACGGTTAAACCGGGCGATAGCGTTTATTTGTCGGGGATGGCTGGCCTGCCTGCTGGCGTTTATACACTTTTGCCAGCACGTTATGCGTTGCTTCCGGGCGCTTTCATGGTGCAGGCGGTAGGCGGCTACCGTGATATGTTGCCGCAACAACCGATTATTCAGGCTGATGGCACAAATATCGTTGCGGGCTATCGTACAGTTGTGAATCAGGTCAATGACTCGACACGTTTTTCTGGTTTCGCTGTGCGTACCGGCACAGATATTAAAAAAGAAGCGGTTTACCTGGAGTCCTACGGCAACAAATTCTTTACGGATAATGTTGTGAGTGGCGCAATCACACCACGTTTGCCGATGGATGCGGGCCAATTGATACTTTCAGCCACTCAGACGTTTTCATTAGGTGGATCGCCATTAATAGCGAACAAAGCGGGAGGCAAAGGCGCGATTGTTGACATCGTTGCGCAGAGCCTGGCTGTTGGGGGGGCGAATGACATACCTGCTGGTTATGTAGGGATAGATACAGTTTCTTTGAATAGTCTTGGCGCAGAAAGTTTGCTTCTTGGGGGTACCCGAAGCGTTGCATCAGATGGTCAGGTCATTACAACAAAATCAGATAACTTGTTCATTGCAACCAGTGTGGATAATGCACTAAAAGCACCGGAAGTATTGCTGGTCGCCAAAGATAAATTGACGGTTTCCAAAGGAAGTATCATTCAGGCTGCAGGATCCGTTGACGCTTCCCAGAATCTTATTTTAGGGCGCGATGGTAATGGAGATGGGGCTTTGTTACGTGTGTCCCCGGGTGATTATGCCGCAGTAAAGCGAGAAAATGTCAGCAAGGTAACCGGTACGCTGGATGTGCAAAATAATGTGGTGCTGGATGGCAAGTCGATAGTGCTGGATGCAACACTTTCTACCGTATCTGCAGCTGAACTGAAAATACATGGTGGTAGTTTGAGCCTTGGAGCCAATCTCATTAACCTGGGAGAAACCACAGGTTTGTCTAACGGGCTTGCGCTTCCCAACGCATTGCTTGCAGCATTGGGTAGCATCGATAGTCTGTATTTGAAAAGCTACAGTACGATTGATTTTTATGGCAACGTAAAAGTCGGTGGCGCTACCGCGGATCAAACCATCAATCATCTTTCCCTGGATGCTGCTGGACTGCGCGGCTATGGCAAAAATGCAAATGAAGCGAGCCTAGTAGCTGGGGATATCACGCTGAAAAATAACGGTAGCGCGACTACATTATTGGCACCCGTTTCGGGTATGTCCCTCAGCTTGTCTGGAAAACGCAATGTCACAGTAGGTGCAGGTGAAAAGCAAGTAAGTGGTTTTGCCAGTGTGGGAATGATCACAGATGGAGAAATTTCAGGGAATGGAACAGGAAGCTTAAAAGTAAACGGAGGAGATCTCTCGCTGCAAGCAGCCCGATTGACGACTGCAAGTAACTCGGACCAGAGTCTGACGGCAGACGGGAAAGTAAGTATAGCCAGATCGGTAAATGCGCTGACACTTGCCGATGCACCTATTAATGGACGACTGGCAATTTCCGGAAAAAGCATAGAACAAAATGGCAATATCGAATTGCCCGCAGGTATAGTCAAACTCACTGCTACTGGTATTGCAGCCGAGGATAATGTCACGCTGGGTGCTGGCTCAAATATGAATGTTGCCGGTGTAGCAAAACCATTTGGCGATGTAACAGTTTCTGCACCTGGTGGTCATGTGATTTTGACTTCTGCTAATGGCAATGTTGATATTAAATCTGGCGCTGAGATTGATGTTTCCGGTTCTAAAGAGGGGGGTGACGCAGGCAGCGTGACTACAATTGCTACACAGGGGAAAGTAAATCTGGCAGGGGTGGTTAAAGGTAGCGCTCAGAGCGGTAGCCATCAAGGCAGTTATACCCAGGACAGTAAAACGTTAACGAGTTTTACGGCACTGAATACCTCACTTGAGGCGGGTAGCTTTGGTGAGCAAAGAAATATTCGCGTACGTCAAGGTGATATCGAAATCGATGCTGGAGATGAAGCTCACGCCCATCAGTTCATTCTGGCTGCAGATGCGGGCAAGATCGATGTAAAGGGCAAGGTGGATGCATCCGGCGACAAGGGTGGGGATGTATTGATTGCTGCTCGGGATAATGTCACTTTGTACAACGGCAGCAGCTTGAATGCACACGGGAAAGTAAGCCACGGTGGTACTGTGGAATTATCCACGACATCCGGTATGCTGGATGGTCAGGTTGGCTCCCGGATTGATGTTTCTGGCGCAACGGTCAATGTTGCCAAAGATGGTGGAAAGGTAATATTGCGGGCGCCGGTCGATAATGGACTTGTTGACGCCGCTGACGCAAGCAAGGGAATTAAGGGTATTGCAGCGCAGTTGGGCAGCTCTGTCATCGCCAATGGTGCAAGAGATGTCATCGCTGAGGCAGTTACGGTTTATGATAATTTCTCCTCCATTACCAGTAGCACGCTAGCTGCCGGTCAGGTGCAAAACGGCATAGGAAACTTGATGGCAAACGCTACTGCCATTGAGAAACGACTGGGAAACAATGCGCAATTAAGAGCAGGAATTGAAATTCGTTCAACAGGTGATCTCGCGCTGAATACCGATCTGAATTTGTCTGCTGCTTTTGATCCAGCTACAAATGCTGGCTGGAATTTTGCAGGCAGACCGGTGGATCTTATACTTCGCGCAGCAGGTAACCTTAATATTAACGGCACGTTAAGTGACGGTTTTGTCGGGTCCACGAGTTCCGCTGCATTGGCAAACGGAGCTTCTGCCTCCTATAAGCTGGTTGCAGGAGCGGACTTGAATGCTGCTAACCCGCTGGCACTGATATCCAAAGAGAATCTGACAAGCAGCAATAAAGGTAATGTCAATATTGCTGCTGATAAGCTGGTGCGAACAGGTACAGGCAGTATCGCTGTTGCAGCAGGAAATAATATAGCGCTCGGTAACAGCAATTCAGCGATCTATACCGCAGGTGAGACAGCGGATCCTTTATCTGGATTTACGGCATCAGATGCACAGGCTATCTATGCCAAAAATGGCGGCAATTTGTCTATTTATGCTCAAGGCGACATTAAGGGGCAGACAAGTAACCAAATAGTAACGGATTGGCTGTATCGGCAAGGGCAAGTAAATACTGATAGTACTTTTGCGGCAAATTCAAATCCTTCATGGTGGTTACATTTAGTTCCTGTAACGACAACCAATAAAATTACAAAGAAAACGACGACCAGTGGCGGCTTCATGCAGAATTTTGGTACGTTGGGTGGAGGCGATCTGGAACTGGTGGCGGGTGGAAATATAACCAATGCCTCGGCTGTTATTCCAACGACTGGTAGAGTGAGTGGCAGTAATGTTGCTACAGCGAAGATAGATGTCCAGGGTGGGGGAGATCTTACTGTACATGCCGACGGTGATATAAAGAGTGGTGTATTTTATGTGGGTCGCGGTCATGGTGAATTAACGGCTGGCGGATCCATTGTTTCCGGAACAATCACTGGTAACCCTATCTATTCGGTTCTAGCTCTTGGCGACGGCGATTTTAAACTGACTTCTTCAGGAGATTTGCATCTAGGCACTGTAATGAACCCTACGGTGTATGCCGTGGGTAGCGGACAGAAGAGTGTCACTTCATTTTTCTTTACTTACGCGCCGACAAGTAAAGTGGCTCTGACATCAATTACTGGAAATGTCAGCCTGGAAAATAACATTAGCGACTTGAATAATCTGACCAAGCTGACTAATTCAAGCGATGAGTTTAACTCGCTTCTAATCTATCCTGGCAGCCTGGCAGTTACTGCTTTGGGGGGCAACATTGAAGTAAATAAGCAGTTTTCACTTTTCCCCTCAGCAACAGGTAACTTGTCTTTACTTGCGGAAGGTAATATTACGACGCACGGTCAGATAAATATGTCTGATCTTGACCCTGGATTATTGCCAGGCGTAACGACTCCTGTAACCAAGTACACAGACACCAATCAGAAATTGGTATACAGGCTTAAGACGCCAGAAGCCCATTCAGCGGCTTTGCTCCATAGTAATGATAATACGCCAGTGAGAATTATTGCTGAAAAAGGCGATATTATCGCGCAAAGTTCAGCTCAGGAAGATGAGTCTACCTATTTGCTTCCAAAATCAGCGTTAATTGAAGCCGGAAGGGATATTGTTGGTCTTGATTTGCTCGGCCAGAATATGCATGCCTCGGATGTAACGACCATCAGCGCAGGGCGCGACATCTACTATGTTTTGCCCCGTAACGATTCCAATTCACTGAAGACTAATTTCCGAACCATAGAGTTGAGCGGACCTGGCAGGCTGCTGATGACGGCAGGCAGAAATATTGATTTAGGTAATTCTGTAGGTGCCGTCACCAAAGGTAATCAAAATAATCTGGCCTTACCTGATCAAGGTGCGGATATTACTGTTATCGCGGGGGTATCTAATGCAAATTCCAACGCAACATTTACCGATAACGGTATTTATACTGGATTTGCCAACACATTTTTTGGTGCTCTCAGAGATTCAGGTAGAGAAACTGATCCAATCAAAAAATACACAGCTGGACTCAATGAAATCGGTAGTTTGTTCCCTAATACTAGCTACAAAGGTGACTTGAATCTTTTCTTCAGCCAAATAAAAACCGAGCGAGGTGGCAATATTGATATTTATGTTCCGGGTGGAGCAGTGAATGCTGGTCTTGCCAATATTCCGATGGAGATGATTTCAACCAAGGTAGATGATAAAGCGTTACTGCCTTCCGTGATTGGTGTTGTGACAATGAAGGGGGGCAATGTTCGTTCAGTTTCCAGCGGAGATTTTCTGGTAAATTCTTCAAGGGTATTTACTTTGCAGGGAGGCAATATTCTGCTCTGGTCGTCCGATGGCAATATTGACGCAGGTAAAGGGGCAAAAACGGCTCAATCCGTACCTCCACCCATTATTACCCCTCAGGCGGACGGTTCAACCAAGGTGGAATATCGCGGCGCTGCAACGGGAAGCGGTATTCGTGTTCTGTTAACAGGCAATGCGAAGGCAGGTTCGGTAGATCTGATCGCACCAAAAGGATTTATCAATGCCGGTGATGCCGGTATTGGTTCTGCTGGTGATCTGCATTTGGCAGCAGTGCGAGTGGATGGCGCTTCTAATATCCAAGTGGCAGGCACTGCCACTGGTATCCCTGTGGCAAGTTCTCCGATTGCAGCCGGCTTAACCGGGGTCAGCAATCCTGGTGCGGATGCTGGTAAGGCAGGAAGTGATATTTCGAAAAACCTGGGGGATGCAGCCAGATCGACACAGGAAACTTATAAGCCTTCTTTCCTTAACGTAGAAGTCATTGGATTGGGTGAATAGTCCTTATTTACGCACAAGTTATTTCTTCATAACAATTCTGAAACATTAATCTATTAAGCTTTCATCATGAAATTAAATATCCTAATAAAGAAACGAATAATTAGTTGCCTTGCTATCGCTTTGCTTTTGCCAACCCTGGCTCAAGCTAAATGGAGCAACGACTGGGCCAGCCGAACACAAGTAAAATTGGACACGACCCAGACCGGAGCAGATATCAAACAAAGTCTTGACCAGGTTCCGGTACTGGTTCGTTTGCATACAGGAAATTTTCCTTTTGCAAACGCAAAAGTGGATGGCTCTGATATTCGTTTTGTTGCTGGTGATGATAAAACGCCCCTGAAATTTCATATCGAAAAATTTGATCCTTTAAATGAACTGGCGCTTATCTGGGTGAACTTACCCAAAGTGGCTGGCGCATCAAAAGCCGATTCATTCTGGATGTATTACGGTAATGAAAAAGCAACCGTCAGTGATGATAAGGGTATTTATGACGTTAACCAGTTAGCAGTTCTGCATTTTGAAGATAAAAATGGCTTCAAAGATGCTACAGCTTATGGCAATCCAATCACTTCTCAGGGTGTGACAATGCAGAGTGGTTCGGTGATTGGGTCTTCAGCGTCGTTCAATGGAAAAAGCAAAATTGTCATAACCGGGACTCCTGCCAATAGTATTTCGGCCGATAAGGGTTTTACTTTCATGACCTGGGTGAAAGTCAATGCGCCCAAAGAAGTTGGAAGCAAGGCCGGGGTTAAAGAGGAAGCGGCAAAGGATGAAGTGCTTTTTTCTCGGCAAGGTAGTGCTGGTGGCATAGAAATTGGAATGGACGCCTCTGGTTTATATGTCAGCTTGAAGAGTGCAAAACCGGTCGAGGTGAAAAGTAATGTACTGATTGCGCCGGGCGTTTGGCATCATATTGCTGTCACGGTTTCAAATGCTGTAACGATTTATGTTGATGGCAAACAGGTTGCATCTGAGCCCGCAGCAATGGTTGCGCTTGACGGCGATATGGTAATGGGTGCAACTGCATCAGGCGAGCATTTCTTTCAGGGTGAATTGGATGAAGTGCAGATATTGAATGGAGCGCGCTCTGCTGAGTGGATCAAAGCGGAAGCTTTATCACAAGGTCAGGATGCCAAGATGATTTCCTTTGCCGAAGGCGAAGAAGAAGGCGCCGAAACTGAAAGCGCCTCCTACTTTGGCACAATTTTGCACAGTGTGACGCTGGATGGTTGGGTCGTCATCGGTATTCTCATGGTGATGGCAGTCATAAGCTGGATAGTCATGATCGGGAAAGGCATGATTATTAACCGCATGAGTGCAGATAATGCAAAGTTCACAGATTCATTCAAGAAGCTGGCGCGAGATCCTGGTGCACTGGATGTAGACGAATCCAACAAATCCGAATTTTCACATTCATTATTCGGTTCTCATGGTGATTTTAAAAATTCACCTATATTCCGTATTTATCACGTTGGTGTGCAGGAAATCAAAAACAGATTTGGAAGTACTGATCCTGCCAAATTGCATGGTGAAACACTTTCGCCACAAGCGATTGATGCTATTCGTGCAAGTCTGGATGCAACACTCATACGGGAAAACCAGCGGCTTAATAGTAAAATGGTATTGCTGACAATTGCTATTAGTGGTGGGCCATTCCTGGGTCTGCTGGGGACAGTGGTAGGGGTAATGATTACCTTTGCAGCCATTGCCGCGAGTGGGGATGTGAACGTTAATGCGATTGCGCCAGGTATTGCTGCGGCTTTGGTGGCGACAGTTGCTGGCCTGGGAGTCGCGATTCCGGCACTGTTTGGTTATAACTATCTGGGCAGTCAAATCAAGGATATTACTGCTGACATGCATGTATTTGTCGATGAGTTCATCAGCAAAGTAGCTGAACACTATCACGCTTAGCAGTAAGGAAAAAACATGAAGGTTCAGGCAGAAAATCAACCGTATGACGAAATCAATATTACGCCCATGCTGGATTTGGCGTACGTATTGTTGATTATCTTTATCATCATGACAACCGCTTCAGTGCAAGGCATTAAGGTGAATTTGCCCAAGGCAAGTTCCTCGCCAAGTTTGGCCAAACCCAGTACCAAGGCAGTCACAATAGCCGAGGATGGACAGATTTTTCTGGATACCTACCCTGTGACATTGGCCGAACTGGAAACACGCCTGCAGCAGATGAAGGCTGTGACACCTGATTTTCCCGTGGTGATCAAAGGGGATGCGCATGTTCAATACGATAAGGTAGTTGAAGTGTTGGAATTGTTGGGGCGGCTTGATATCACCCAGCTTGGATTAGTAACCCAGCGTCTGGTCAAATAGGGTTGTACTGAGTGCGCATGTATGACTAATGAAAAGAATAACAGGGTATTGAAAAAAGTATTGATAGGGGCCGGATTTGTTGGTTTGGCAGCATTGTTTTTCTTGTTTGTGCGCAGTATGTTGAATTCGGATTCACCGGTAAAAAAACCGGTAGTTCAGCAAATATCGCTGCTTAGACCGCCACCTCCTCCTCCACCCAAACCAGAAGAAAAACCGCCTGAACCAGAAATCAAGAAAGAAGAGGTGAAAATCGATCAACCTCAGCCAGAACCAGAAACACCACAACAAACACAAGACGATACTCCCGCAGGTAAAGATCTGGGCGTTGATGCTGATGGTGGCCTAGGAGCAGACGGTTTCGGGTTGATTGGTAAAAAAGGGGGGAGAGATTTGTTTGGCGGTGGCGGGGGTAAGTTTTCAGGATATACCGGCTTGCTCAAGCAACGAATACAGGAGGCGCTTGCCAAGGATAAACGCCTGCGTAACGGGGATTACAAGGCAATTGTAAAAGTATGGCTTAAACATGATGGAAGCCTTGATCACTTTGAGTTAACAGGGTCGAGCGGGAATCCCGAAACAGATGCTGCAATCAAGGTTGCATTGACAGCGATGCCGCCATTAAGAGATATGCCGCCGGATGATATGCCACAACCTGTTAAGTTGCGTATCAGTTCAAGAACATAAAATTTTCACTTTCAGTCATTTGCATTGCTGATAGATATATTGAAACTGGAGTACCATGAATTTCAAAACCAAAAAACTCGTATTGGCTGTGTCCTTAGCGCTTGCTTGTCAAGGCGCCTCAGCTGGTGAAAAAGAAGAGCTGGAAGCATTACGGCAGACAACACTGAATTTAATTCAGGCGTTAGTGGATCAGGGATTGCTGCCTAAAAAACAGGCCGAAGCTTTGATAACCCGTGCGGCTGCGTCTCCTGTAACTGATGCTTTCTCTAGTAAAACTGAAGCAGGCGTGATTCGTGTGCCTTATGTGCCTGAGTCAGTTAAAAAGGAAATTCGCGAGCAGATTAAACATGAAGTATTGGCCCAGGCTAAAAATGAACGGTGGGGAGATCCAGGTGCATTGCCTGATTGGGTGGGAAGATTCAAACTGGATGGAGATGTACGTTTACGTTATCAGAAGGATATATTTCAGAAAGACAATTTTACGCCTACGCAGCTGGCGCCATTCGGAATTAATATTAATAACACATCAGAAGACAGGGAGAGATTACGATTACGTGCCAGACTAAACGTGAAAGCTAAAGTGACAGATGATCTTGTTGCTGGCTTGAGGCTGACTACTGGAAATACCACGGACCCTGTTTCCACTAATCAAACGCTGGGCACTTCATTTAACAAATACAGCGTGATGTTTGATCAGGTTTACTTGAAATATGACCCTTATCGCTGGCTGAGTGCTTCGGGAGGTCGTATTCCTAACCCATGGTTTTCTACAGACCTGGTATGGGATAAGGATTTGAATTTTGAAGGTGTAGCAGCCACATTAAAACCACGCATTACAGACAATCTGACAGGATTCTTAACGGGTGGCGCATTCCCTTTGCAGGAAATAGAATCTTCTGACACGGTAAAAGCAAAAAGCAAGTGGCTATATGGTATTCAGGGTGGGGGAGAATGGATCTCTGATAACCAGTCGAAATTCAAGGTGGGGCTTGCCTATTATCAGTATATGAATGTGGCGGGGAAACCAAATGCAGTTCTTAATTCCTCTAATTTCAACGGGACTGCCCCGCAATTTCGCCAGAAGGGAAACTCGGTATTTAATATTGATAACGACGGAAATCCCGCTACGAATCTTTGGGCGCTATCTTCAAATTTCCGTGAAATCAATTTAACCGCTTCAGCAGATTTTGCCGCATTTGATCCGGTTCATGTGGTTGTAACCGGAGATTACGTAAAAAACGTCGGGTTTAACCGTTCCGAAATATTACAGCGCACTGGACAGGATATTGAGCCTAGGGTGAAGGGTTACCAGACAAAAGTCACTCTTGGCATGCTGGATACCTATAAGCTGGGGGATTGGCAAGCTTATGTTGGTTACCGGCATCTAGAGCGTGATGCAGTGCTGGACGCATTCACTGACTCAGACTTTCATTTGGGCGGTACCGATACCAAAGGTTATTTTGTTGGTGGAAATTACGGTATCGGAAAAAATGCCTGGCTCAGTATGCGTTATATGAGTGCTGATGCAATAGATGGTCCGCCACTGGCAATTGATGTATTACAGGTTGATCTCAATGCGAAATTCTAAATCTGGTTTTACGACTCTTTCGATAATTTTGGTATGTTTAATGTTTGCTGGCCCTTCTTTAGCAGCAAAAAGGGATCCCGAACGGGAAGCCATGCGCAAAATTCAACTGATACAGAAAAAGGCAGCAGAAGAAAAATCAGTGCTTGAGCAGGAAAAAAGCGACCTTGCCAAACAGTTAAGTGAATTAACTTCTCAGTCGGGCGGTTTAAAAGATGAGGCTGCGCGTGCCAATCGGGGTAAAAATGCAGTTGAGAAGGAATTTGAAAAGTTGCGCGTTGAGAATGATAGCTTAAAAGCAAAACTGAGTTTAACGGACACCAATCTAGCTGCACTGCTAAAAAAATCCGCAGTTGATCAGGAAATCGCTTCACAAGAAAAAGTAAAACTGGAAGCTTCTTTAGCGACACGTGGTCAATCATTAGCTTCATGTGAGAAGAAAAACATTACGCTGTATGAGCTGAATGTCGAATTGCTAGAGAAATATAAGAATAAAGGTTTCCTGGACTCGCTTTTACAAAATGAACCTTTTACGCAAATTGAAAGTGTAAAAATCGAGTCTGCTGTGAGTGATTACAGAGATAAACTTGATATGCAACGGGTAGATAAAAGCAGTAGCTTGCAATGAAATATAACAATCTGCGAAATTTGACCTTGCTTATGTGCGCCATTAGTATGTTGGCCTCAAATCCATCATGGTCAGCTACTGAAAATGATCTTAATTTGATGGAGGCTGCAGGGCAAGGTGACATGCGACTGGTAAAAATGTTGATTGGAATGGGTGCCAACCCACAGGCGACGGATGCTTCAGGAAACAATGCTGTATTGCTGGCTGCTACCGGTGGTAATCAAACAATGCTGCGGTTCATGCTGGATGAGAATGTCCCTGTGAATACTAAAGGAAGTTCAGGATTTACACCGCTGGGTATTGCCGCATTACGTGGTGATTTAAGCATGGTGAAAATACTCTTGAAAGCTGGCGCGGATGTTGATGCAATTAACGATGATGGTAATTCGGCATTGTCTAACGCCATTGAATTGGGATACTCGAAAATTGCTGATTTGCTGTTGCAACACGGCGCGGATGTGAACACTCTCAATCGTGAGGGTATGACGCCAGTCATGTTGGCAGTTAAGAACGGTGATATAGCGTTAACAAAAAATATATTGAAGAAATCACCGGAACTTAATGTCCTTGATAAAGAAGGTCGATCTGTTGTTTTTTGGGATGTGATGGAAGGGACGGATGAATTAATACCACTTTTGTTGGCAAATGGTGCTAATCCGAATTTGCGAACTCAAGGCTACACGCCTCTGCACTGGGCAAATGCGATGAATCAATCCGCGATTGCAAATATGTTAAAGCAGTCCGGTGCTATTGAATAAGTACGCGCCAGTTAGGTATCTGTAGTTATTTGTAGCAAATTTGGAGACACCGGCAATGGATAAACTGCTTATAAAATTTAACAGGTACCTTTTGAAAAACGAAGGCACAGAAGCGGCTAACACGCTAGGCGAGCTTCTAACTGCCCTGGATGCTGGTTTAGAATTCAGATTGGTGAAGTTATATGAATTACCCTATGACGCGTTTGAACTTGCGCTCCATCTCCTGAAAGAGTGGCGTCTTGCTAGCTACACTTCGAAGATGGGCGACTTGCCTAATGCCTTGCAGCTTGCTTCGATTGCACCTGAAAATAGTTGGTTAAATGAGTCGGATTCACTTTTTTTTGACTTGCCAGCAGTTGAATAAGGCTTTTGAGATATGTTTGGACAACGCTATTAAAACTGGATGTTGCCTGCCATTAATGCAAAATTATCAGAGATATTAGCGTTTCAAGTTTCTTCAACATGACTGCCTGCTTAGGGTCAGGTATGGCGGTACGCCTACCAACAAAGCTGACATACGCAAATATTTTGTAGATATTATTTATCAGCTACATGTGGCTAGAAACTGGCTTGTAGCCTATGTCCGACAGACTATATTGTAAAAGTGTTTTTGTCGGAGTGCTTTTATTGATAATCCGACAGACTTTGCAATGATTTTGTTAATTTTCAACTGCCATAGAAATCAAATAGCTATGAGTTTCGTTTTCGATAGACTTTATTGTTTTAGATCAATATAAAACAATAAAGTCTGTCGGACATTAACGTTTAAAAGGCCTGGTTTTTACACTGGGCTTCTTAAATTTAATCATGGTATTTTGCATTTCGAATGTGTTCTGCCATTCTCTAGCGTGCCAAATGGCAGTTTTCGTTTAGAGTTGAAGGTGTCTCAAAGTCGGCCTAAGGAAACACTGAAGAGGTTATGAAAATGATGTCGGCGTTACCTGCCACAATGTTCGCTTCACCTGAACAGTCACAATCGAACTGCTTGGGACGGAGCTCTATTCTTTTCACAAATTCATTTGGGCTCCGCCCCTTAGGTTCCGAACGATTATCGGGAAATGTGAATTTCACAAAAAGCAATCCAAAGAAGGTGAAACTGTGCGATGCTTTGCCATGAAAAAACCCACCGGGCAAAGGTGGGGTACTCGGTCAGGCTACGGTGTGGTTCTCAAACTCACCGCACGCATCCTGTCAATTTTCTCGATAACAGCTTGATAGAGATCATGATCGGAATCGGGGTTGTTGCGGTCTGGATGGTGGGTACTACGGATCTTTTTCAGTTTAGTCATATCATCTGGCAGGTCATGTACCTTGGTCACCCGGTCACCGTTTTTGACCATCATGCGCTGAAGCTCAGCCTCTGCGCCTTCGCGTGTGTCATATAACTTCTTGCTGCCAAGACGCCAACCATCCTGGTTTTTGCGTGGTGATAGCTTTTCTTTACTATCGAACCATATCCATTTGCCGGTATCGGGATCCTGTTCAAAATGAATGGTGGTGATGGCGTATGTGTAAACGGGCGGCTCGATTTCCTTGGCGAATAGGTTGATGACCTTGCCGACAGTTCCCACTGTCGCAAGGTAATACGCGCCTGCCTCATGCGGGCAGAACGCGCTACTGTGCGTTGGTTCAGGTTTGCTGTCGTTACTTGATGAATTCATTTCAGCCATGCGACTGAGTGCTTTGCGTTGTGCGTTGGTCACTGGTATTGCTCCTTAATATTTGTTGAAACCCACTGGGATCCCATCTCGCTGAAGGGATTACCCACTGGACTCCTAGACTGCCAATACAGCTTTGAAGCGATCATGTCTTGCGTCCGAGTCTTTCTTGAACACATCGTCGCTGGCAGTCAGAGACTGATCCGCTCGAAAAAAAAGCCACCTCAAAGGATGGCCTGATTGCTTGCTATGTCTGGCTCCCCGAGTAGGCTTCGAATCTACGGCCTGTGAATTAACGGTCGTATACCTAAGCCACCACTGGGGCGGCAAACAATTAAATAAAGTGCATAATTATACTGCATCTGATGTAAATATGCTGCATATTGCCGAGTCTAGAGCAGAAAATAACAAAATCAAAGGTACCTGAGTCGATTTCATTTCAGCTTTGTTACTACCTCCAAAAAATTCGATTCCAGTAACTTTGGTTAGGGATGTAATGCTTGCCCCCAAGATATCCAAATGCGAATCATGTCAACGATAATATCTCGGCCTTATGTGAAGCTTCACATAAGGCCGATTATGCACAGTGCTTGATTATGTCAAGTGAAGGATCAAAATGCGCACCAAACGCTGATTTGCCACGGCAAGCACGAATTTCGATCTTCACATAATCACCGAGCCATAAGGCCATCCACCTGTGAGCAAGGCGGACGATAACGATGGATTTTGGCAGGCGTTCATAATTCAAATGCACAGGACTTCACCGACAGGGCAGCCTGGTTGGGGATACACTCGGCCTGATGGAAAGAGATGTGTTACATAACAGTCCGTTGTCCGTTACATCTCAGTCCAAACAAAAGTGGAAATTATGTTAAGCGCTCGCAGTTGTCAATCAACGTCGGGGCCGCTCCCAACAACCACTCTAGCGAAAAACTACCTCGCTACTTCTCATAATCAAGCGCTGTGCATAATCGGCCAAAGCGGTCTGCCGCTACCGCCAGAATTCGGTTAACGATGAATGACGACTTTGCGGCACGCTGTTAGCAGAATGCAATTCCTGCAGTGTACCAGCTACGGTCACTTTTTGTTGATCTGTGCCTGCGAATGAGAGCTGTCAGTGAGTAACTTGTCAGGATCCAACGCTGCTGGATAATATGCCAATTAACGCCAAATCACTCATTTACAATATTAGCGCTGAATTGCCATCTGTTGAAGATAGGATAAAAGTTCGTCCAGCTGCGTATCGCTCAACACAGACGGTGTAAATCCAGGCATGGCGAGCCTATTCCAGTTTCGTACCGATGTCGGGTCGCGAATCAGTTTGCGTAAAAATGGTTCCTTGAAATATTCGGTGGGGCTTAAAGGAATGTTTAGATCCGGTCCCACCGCCGCATCGCCGCCGCCATTCATCTTGTGACATGTCGCACAGTTGGCAATAAACACATGCATTCCGCGTTGCTCAGGGCTGTTCGCTTCGGTCTTCGGCAGAATTTGCGGGTAGCGTTTTTCCAGTGGCGCTGCTTCCGAAATTTTTGCAATCTGATACGGCCACTGCTCAGGTGAGATACCCGCTTTTTCAGGCGCTAGCCATACCAAATAGAATGGCCCTGCGCTGCTGCTTCCCGACTTTAATGGTGGCCATCCTTTATTAGCCTGTTCTATTGCCAACCATGGTTGTGCTTCGCTGGTAAGCAAGCTACCGGGAATATTGGCTACAAATCCATCTAGCGCAGTAAACTGTACTGATTCGATGAGCGGCATCGATGTGATCAATGCGGATAAAGGTATGGCCTGATAGCTTGTTGTGCGTTTATATACTATGTCGCTTCGAACTTTAATGGTTCGTAGGGCAGGGAGCCTGAGTAGTTCTGTGCGGGTAAGGTGTTGCTTTTGCGTGCCGAATGAAATATCAATCGACGGTTCTGCCGCGTATGTAACGTTGGTGGCTACTGGCAATATAATTGTGAGCAGTGCGTAGACAGCAAGGCGGCTAAGAATTTGGATACATGAAATGTGAGCTACGTTCTTCATTTCGTCTTGGGTTCCTACCCTGTCATCTTAAGTGCCATAGTGCGCATTCACTTGAACCCCAATTTTTTTGAGCATGGGGGTAGGTAATTCTCCCCCTGCGCAAACGATGATTGCCTGGTTGGGTAGTTCGATTAGTTCGTCACCTTTTTTAAGAATTGCCAGTTCTGGGGTGATTTCTTTGACTGTCGTTTCTAATTCAACTTGAACGCGATGTTTGGCGATGGCTTGGTCTAGCCTGTCGCGGTTTTTGGGTTTGACCCGGCTGAAGGCGTTGCTGCGATAAGAAATTGTGACGATGGTGCCAGGTTGGTCGCTGATATCCAAAGCCGCTTCAAGTGCGCTGTCTCCACCGCCAACTACCAGTACGTGGAGGTTTCGATACTGTTCGGCTTCGATCAGTCGATAAACAACTTTGGGGTGTTCTTCCCCTTTGGCGCCCAGTTTGCGAGGGGTGCCCCTACGTCCAATGGAGAGCAATACATTTGCAGTGCGGTAGCTGCCTTTGTTGGTTTTAACCACGAATAAGCCATCTTCTTGGCTGATATCTTCCATCCGTTCACTGAAGTGGATGTCCAGGCTGGTCTTTTTAAGTACACCCAGCCAGATTTCCATTAGCGACTCCTTGCTTATTTCACGCACTTTTATCTCGCCGATCAGGGGTAAATTCATCGGTGAGGTCATCACCAGTTTATTACGCGGATAATGGTAAGTGGTGCCGCCGAGAGAATCTTCCTGTTCGATAGTGACAGAATGTAAATTACTCTGCTTGGCGGCAAGCGAGGCGGAAATTCCGGCAGGCCCGGCTCCCACAATGACAACATCTAAATCAGCCTTACCTCTTGGGCGACTTGAGATTGTTCCGATAGCCTGAGTGCCTTGCCTGACTGCGTTGCGAATTAATCCCATACCTCCCAGTTCACCAGCAATGAAGATGCCGGGAACATTGGTTTCGAATTCCGGTGTGACATGGGGGATTTCCATACCACGTTTGGCTGTACCAAAAACTAATTTGATTGCGCCAACGGGGCACGCTGGTGCACATGCGCCGTGGCCGATGCAGTGAGAAGGGTTAACCAGCAGGCCCTTGCCACTGA
Source organism: Sulfurirhabdus autotrophica (assembly GCF_004346685.1). Lineage (NCBI taxonomy): Bacteria > Pseudomonadati > Pseudomonadota > Betaproteobacteria > Nitrosomonadales > Sulfuricellaceae > Sulfurirhabdus > Sulfurirhabdus autotrophica. The sequence goes on along the minus strand of NZ_SMCO01000002.1, from coordinate 36,964 downwards.
TGACACCCAATGCACTTTCCGGACATGCGCGGACACAAGCACCGGAACCTATGCAGATGGTGGCGTCTACGACGGGGTGCAACGAAGGAGGCTCAGTCAAGCCTGATTCCACAGCCTCTTTCAGAACTTCCGCATGGCGTTTGTGGGCCTTTTTATTGGATCTTATATGTAGTGCAATCGCAATCAGGACGAACAATGCCGGTACAAGATAGAAGACGAAATCAGACATAAATTAATATTAATGACAAAATTGGTAACGGAACATTATAATCGCGAATACCCATGTGTATAGATGGGTTTAAGTGACGGATTGTTCACTTTACCGTATTCCCTGGATATAAATAAAATAAAGCATAACCAATTATATTCAAAATTAATGAACGCCATACCCTTAGATATACAAATTAAACCCATCACAAAAACCGCACTGCTGTGGCTGTGGCGCTTTTCCGTTGGGCTATTAGTACTGCTTGTTCTTGGCCTGGCCTGGTTGGTGGCTTTCGCCGACCTTTTTGTTGCAGGATCTGATTTAGGCTATAACCTTGGCTTGGCAGGTGGGTTAATCATGCTTAGCCTGTTGCTTTATCCCTTGCGTAAGCGTGTTCGTGCGCTGGAACGACTTGGGCAAATGGAAAACTGGTTTCGTTACCATATGTTCATGGGAATTGGCGGCCCAGTGCTTATCCTGTTTCATACCACCTTCAAAACCGGCTCGATGAATGCCAATATTGCCTTGCTCTCAATGTTGCTGGTTGCTTTGAGTGGTGTAGTAGGACGTTTTGTTTACCGCCGTATTCACCGCGGTATGTACGGAAGAGAAATTACACTGGCAGAACTGGAGGCCGAATTCAAGGAGCGCCAGGAACATATTGGATCGGTTTTTTCGTTACAACCAAACATTGAGCACAGGCTTAAGGATTTTCATCAGGCAGCTTTTGCTCCGATTGACAGTACGCTACATCGAGTCTGGCGTTTCATGACGATGCGACATAGGGGGAAAAAGCTCTCGCGTAGAATTCGTCACGATGCCAAAAAAGTGTTGGTTGCAGAAGCAAAAAAGCAGGGCTGGCCCCACGCGCAACTTCTACTTAACTACAACTTGGCCAAACGACAAATAGACGACTATCTTTTTGCAATCATCCGGCTCGCCCAGATGGCGGGGTGGACAAAATTGTTCTCTCTCTGGCATCTTGCTCATGTACCTTTCATCTATCTGTTGGTCTTCAGCGGGATCGCTCATGTTATTGCGGTTCATCTTTACTAGCTTGTTGCTATTGCTGACCAGCTTTGCTGGTGTGGCGAATGCTGCTCAGTTTGAAAAGGCTTTGATGCCGGGCGCAGTGATTCAAGGTCACGCCAAATACGAACTGGACTGCAACAAATGTCACAAGCGTTTTGACAAAGTCGCCCAAGCCAAGCTTTGCGTCGATTGTCACAAGGAAATCGCAGCGGATATTAGCAGCAAGACAAGAATGCACGGGAAGCTTGAGGATAGCACTTGTCGTAATTGTCATACCGAGCATAAGGGGCGCAACGCAAAGCTTGCGGTTTTAGATAAAGAAAAATTTGATCACAGTTACACCAATTTTCAACTCAAGGGTGCGCACAAGGATGCGCGCACCAAGTGTGCCAGCTGCCATGTTTCCAAAGTAAAGTACCGTGACACGCCTAAATTGTGCAATGACTGCCACAAGCAGGACGACCAGGAAAAAGGGCATAAGGGCAGTCTGGGCAAGAAGTGCGAAAGCTGCCACGACGAAAAATCCTGGAAAGAAGCTCGTTTCGATCACGAGAAAACCAAATTCTCGCTGCTAGGCGGGAAACACGCGGACGTTAAGTGCAAGGAGTGTCATGCGGATAAAACATTCCAGCACACGCCGCTTACCTGTAATGGTTGCCATAAAAAGGATGATCAGGAAAAAGGCCACAAGGGTAGATATGGCACTAAATGCGAATCCTGCCATAACGATAAAGGGTGGAAAGAGATCACATTTAATCACGATGCTGATACCCACTATGCATTGAAGGGGAAACATCGGCAGGCTAAATGTGAGTCCTGTCATTTACCTGAGAAAGGGGCGCTATATCAGCAGCAAAAGTTGCCGACAAAATGTGTTGCCTGCCATAAAAAAGATGATCAGGACAAGGGGCACCGCGGTAACTTGGGTGAAAAATGCGAGACCTGCCATAACGAACGCGGATGGAAAAATTCAGTCTTTGATCATGATGATACGGATTTTCCCCTGCGGGATAAGCACCGGGATGCTAAATGTGAGTCCTGTCACAAGGGCGGTATTTCCGGTCCGAATGCCAAAATAAAAGTGGATAAGGAATGCGTGGCTTGTCACCGCAAGGACGATGACGCCAAAGGTCACAAAGGTCGCTATGGCGCAAAATGTGAAACCTGCCATACAGCGAAGGACTGGAAGACCAGTATCTTCAATCACGATCGAGAAACCAAATACGCGCTGAAGGGCAAGCACATAAAAACCAAGTGCGATGCCTGCCATGTTCCCGAGAAAGGGCCCATCTATAAAGTCAAGTTAGGCAGCCAGTGTATTGATTGCCACCGCGGGGATGACAAGCACAAGGGGCAGCTTGGCAATAAGTGCGAAAGTTGCCATAACGAGAAGCGCTGGCAAGAAGCCCCTTTTGATCATAATAAGTCGCGTTTTCAATTGACAGGTAGCCACGCCAAGGTGGAATGCAAGAAATGTCATCTGACTCCGGCATTCAAAGATGCGCCTTCCACCTGTATTGCATGCCATGAAAAAGATGACAAGCACAAGCGGCGGTTCGGCACCAAGTGTGAGTCTTGTCACTACACTGGTACATGGCAATCATGGGACTTTGACCATGGTACTACTCGCTTTGCACTGGATGGGGCGCACATAAAAGTGGCCTGTTATGACTGTCATAAGGAAACAGCCGGTAGTCAGAGCAAACCTGGCAGAGCATGTGTCAGTTGTCACTTGAAGGACGATGTGCACAATGGCGGCTTCAGCGGTCAATGTGAGCGTTGTCATGTTGCAAGCAGCTGGAAAAAAGTACGTAGATAGAAGTGGTTGTGGGTGGTTCACCCATGGTTTTCATGGAGTTATAGAAATTATTTTTAGTTAACACAAAATTAATTGAACTTTTTTTGATTGTTGATATACAATTGCGAAAAAAGTGAAGGTAACCCACATGTCATCTCTGTCGGTTGGGTTTAACCATATGAAAATAAAAAATGATTTCTCGGAAAAAGCTTATTGATCGCCTGATACGACAATTGACCTTAACGGTCTTTTTTGTGTTTGCCGCATTTTTTTCTGGTGTAACCTCAGCTGCAACCTCTGTTTCTGGAGGCTTGTCTTTCGATCATAACACCACAGGTTTTTTTCTGGATGGCGCCCATGCCAAAGAAACTTGTGAATCCTGCCACATTCAGGGGCAGTTTCGCGGCACTCCTCGGGATTGTGCAACATGCCACCGACCCGGTGGGCGATCACCCGGTAAAACAGCAACGCACGTGCCAACAACCACAGCCTGTGATGCTTGTCACGGTAATATAACCTGGGCCCCCAGCAATTTTCAACATCGTACAACACAAGGAATCGTTCAGGGCGCGTGCAATACTTGCCATAACGGTGGTACTGCAACTGGTAAACCTTCTACGCACGTTCAGACAAGTTCTTCTTGCGATTCGTGTCATAAAACTTCATCCTGGCTACCTGCCGGCTATACTCACGCCCTTGTAGCTCCTGGTACATGCGCCACCTGTCATAATGGAACGCGCGCTACAGGCAAGCCGGCAACGCATATTCCTACTACGGCTTCCTGTGATTCTTGTCATGCGGCTGGTGTATCCTTTGCGCCAATATCTGTTGGTGTGAGCGGAATGCACGCAAATATGGCAGGCCCAGCAGCGGCTGGTAATTGTTCTACCTGTCACAGCGGTTCGTTTCTTTCGCAGAATGCCCAGGTCAAACCACCAACACACATTCCCACCACTGCACAGTGCGATACTTGCCACAGTTCTACGACTTCATGGGCAACTGCTGCCAAACCAAATCATGCAACGATCACCCCGTCTGTAGTGGGGCGTTGTTCGGATTGTCATAATAGTGTCAATGCACTGGGAAAACCTTCTAATCACATCCCTACTTCAAAACAGTGTGATAGTTGTCATACTAATTTCGCGGCATTCAAGCCAGCACTCATGAATCATATTGGTACGGTCGGTCAATGTTCAACTTGTCACAGCGGTGCTTACAATTTCGCAAACGCTCAAGCAAAACCCAATATACACATCCCAACAACTGCACAGTGTGATACATGTCACGTCAGTGGTTTCATATCCTGGTCGCCTGCGACAATGGACCATACGGGTATGGCAGGGAAATGTGCAACTTGCCACAGCGGTGTGTTTATTTCCCAGAACGCGCAAACCAAGCCAGTAACTCATGTCAGTACTACCGCCCAGTGCGATTCCTGTCATAATTCAACAACTTCCTTTGCGACGGCGGTTTTTAATCACGCTGCTGCTAGTCCCGCAGTAACTGGCCGTTGTTCAAGCTGCCATAACGGCTCGTCGGCGCTTGGTAAGCCGGTTTCACATATTCCAACTGGAGCGCAGTGTGACAGTTGTCATACTAGTTTCACTGCCTTCAAGCCGGCACAGATGAACCATGGCGGTTTGAGTGGGCAGTGTTCTACTTGCCACAATGGCTCCTATCTTTTCGCGAATGCGCTAACACGGCCAATCAACCACATTCCAAGCATTGCCCAATGCGATACCTGTCACATTAGTGGTTTTGTTAACTGGAGCCCCGCCACGATGAACCATAGCGGGTTGAACGGATTGTGTTCTGCTTGCCACAGTGGAGCTTACCTCGCTCAGAATGCCCAGATGAAGCCTGTTACGCATATCAGTACAACTGCGCAGTGCGATAGCTGCCACTCATCTACAATTTCATGGGCAACAGCAGTTTATGCGCATGATGCCAGCGCTAACGGTCAATGCTCTACATGTCATAATGGCACAACAGCGCTAGGTAAACCAACTAACCACATACCAACAAGCGTACAGTGCGATACCTGTCATACTAACTTCTCGTCTTTCAGACCAGCCCGGATGAGTCATACCGGAACGTCAGGCCAGTGTGCTTCTTGTCATAGTGGCAGTTTCGTATTTGCAAATGCATTGGGCAGACCGGTTAACCATATTCCGACTATTTCCCAGTGCGATACCTGTCATACGGCTGGTTTTGTAGCCTGGATGCCATCTGTGATGAATCATACAGGCCTTCAGGGTTCATGTTCGAACTGCCATAGTGGTGCTTTCGTTGCGCAAAATGCGCAGATGAAGACGCCAACTCATATAGCGACCACAGCTCAGTGTGATACCTGTCACAATTCAACCGTAAGTTGGGCGACCGGCACCTTTAACCATGGCGCAGCTTCGCCCCCAGTGGCAGGTCGTTGCGCTACTTGCCACAATGGTACTTCTGCTTTGGGTAAGCCAACAAATCACATTCCGACCACTGCTCAGTGCGACACTTGTCATACTAATACAACCGCCTTCGCTCCAGCAGCCATGAGCCATGGCAATACTACCGGGCCGGTTTCTACTGGAAACTGCTCAACGTGTCATAATGGCACTTTTCTTGCCTCCAATGCGCTGACCAAAACACCTACGCATCTGATCACATCTGCCCAATGCGATGTATGCCATAAGTCAACGATCACCTGGGCTGGCGCTTCTTATACGCACGACGCCACCGCAACCGGTAACTGTTCGTCATGTCATAACGGCGCTACAGTTATAGGCAAGCCGGTAACGCATATCCCTACTAACGTGCAGTGTGATGCCTGCCATACTAATTACACTGCATTTAAACCAGCGAGGATGAATCATGCTGGATTAACTGGTCAATGCTCTACCTGTCACAGCGGGTCTTATACTACAGTCAATGCACTGAGTAAGCCGGCTATTCACATCCCGACTGGCGCTCAGTGCGACGTTTGCCACGTGAACGGTTTCACCGCTTTCGCTCCTGGCGTTATGAGTCATGCCAGCACAAACTCACCGGTTGCGGCGGGGAATTGTTCTACTTGTCACAGCGGTACCTATCTTGCTCAAAACGCCCAGATGAAGTCGCCGACTCATATATCCACCACGGCACAGTGCGATACTTGTCACAGTTCAACGACCACTTGGGCAACTTCTACCTTTAACCATTCAGTTGCATCCCCGCCTGTTACTGGTCGCTGTTCCACTTGCCATAATGGCACTAATGCCCTTGGTAAGCCAACCAACCACATTCCTACGGCAGCGCAGTGTGATACCTGCCATACTGGTTTTGTTGCCTTTGCTCCGGGGCTTATGAATCATAGTGGTACAAGTGGTCCAGTTGCTGCTGGCAATTGCGCTACGTGTCATAGCGGCGCTTATGTTGCTATCAATGCACAAATCAAGCCGGCTACACATATCCCGACCACGCAATCCTGCGATACTTGTCATGGTACGGTTGCCTGGAAACCAACCAGTTACTCCCATCAGGGCGTAATAGCCGGAACTTGTGCAAGCTGTCACAATGGTTCGACAGCTCTCGGAAAATTGTCGACCCATTTGCCGACAAGTGCATCGTGTGATGTGTGTCATACCAATTTCAACGCGTTTGCTCCAGCCTATATGAACCATGCGGGTTCTACTGGGCCATTGACGGCAGGCAATTGTTCAACCTGTCACACTGGGGCATATCTTTCGCTCAACGCGCAGGTCAAGCCAGCAACTCACGTCAGTACCACTGCACAATGCGATACTTGCCATAAATCGACAACATCTTGGGCTACTGCCACTTATACACACGATGCTTCAGCGGTAGGCCAATGTTCTACTTGCCATAATGGAACGACTGCTCTGGGTAAACCAACCACCCATATTCCTACCTCTGCACAATGTTCTACCTGTCATAATAACTACAATAGCTTCCGTCCTGCCACGATGAGTCACACTGCAACGACGGGACCGGTCGCAGTAGCTAATTGCACGACTTGTCACAATGGCAGCTATATTCCGGTTAACGCATTAGCCAAGCCTGCTACGCATATCCCGACAACATCCCAATGCGATAGCTGCCATACTCGGGGCTATGCTGCCTGGTCTCCGTCTGTGATGAATCACGCAGGGTTGACTGGTCAATGCTCCACTTGTCACAGCGGTGCCTATGTTGCTCAAAATGCGCAGACAAAAACCCCAACTCATATTTTGACTACAGCGCAGTGCGATACCTGTCATAACTCGACCACTACATGGACGACAGGCACTTATAATCATGCTACCGCAAGCCCGCCAGCCACCGGCCGTTGCTCAACTTGTCATAACGGTACGAATGCACTAGGTAAGCCATCCACGCATATACCTACTACAGCACAGTGCGATACTTGCCATTTGAATTACACGGCTTTTAATCCGGCTGTAATGAGTCACAGCAGTACAACAGGCCCGGTTGCAACAGGTAATTGCGCAACTTGTCATAATGGAGCCTATGTTGCTATTAATGCCTTGGCCAAAAATGCAACACATATACCTACAACCCAGTCCTGCGATGCTTGTCATTCAACAACCGCCTGGAAACCCACCAGTTTCGCTCACGTTGGCGTCGTGGCTGGCACTTGTGCTACTTGTCACAACAACGTCAATGCAAGCGGTAAGTCTACCCCGCACATCCCGACGACACAGTCTTGCGATGCCTGTCATCGAACCGGGCTTTCTTGGCTACCACTTATTACTCCTTATTCGCATACTGGTGTAGCTTCAACCGGTTGCAGTAATTGTCATAGCAGTGCTTATCCAAATATTGACGTAAAACCTGCTAATCACTTGCCTACTACGGGAGCATGTGAATCCTGCCACCATAGTTTTTCCACTTGGTTGCCAACGACGTTTAATCATTCTGGAGTTGTAACGGGAACTTGCCAAACTTGCCATGGTGGTTCTTATACAGATATCACTGTGAAACCTGGAAATCATATTCCGACCCTTACCCCTGCCGGAATGCCAGGAAATGAATGCTCTTTGTGTCACAGCAGCACAACTTCATTCGCAGTTGAAAGAATGAATCACGGTAGCATGCAGACTTCGTGCATAACTTGTCATGACGCGTCAGCATCTTACCTCGGAAACATGATAAAGAGCACCCGTACGTCGAATCACCATGGTGTAAATGCGGTTGGTAAAGATTGCTCTTCAAGTGGCTGTCATAAGCCACTGGGTTCTAAGGGTAGTACTTACATTAAATGGAACTGATGTTGCGTAACCTGTTTAAGGCTCAAGTAAGCCTTGCGATTTTAATTCATGCACCGAAAAATCGGCTTGCTTAGTGCTTACATTGCTGAATATGTCATTTATTAATTGTCTTTCTTCCCAGCTACGCTGCTTTCTGACAGTTTTTTTATTGTTCGTATGTTCAGTAGCTAACGCCCAGATCATTGACCACATCGATGTCACGCCAGGTGAGCATGATGCAGAGATTGTTATCCATTTTTCAGAAAAAATTCTGTATTTAAGGCACATTCCCTTAAATGAAGGGGTAAAACTGCGTATTTTCTTACGACTGATTGATACTAATCTATTGGAAAGTGATCTGGTACAGGAAATTGTTCGGTCACCTAAAACCGAACGAGTTCCGGATTTAACCATATTATACCCAGAGCTGATTAATGGGATGTTGGTTACTTTTTCACAGTCAACTAAATATTCGGTACGACCCGGTTCGGATGGTCAAAGTATTGCTATCACAGTGCCTTTGCTCCCGGCAGAAAAAAAATCTTCTGCTCCAGTGCCAGAGGTAAAAAAACCGATAGAAAAAATTGCAAAAGAATTGCCACCTGTTTCCACGGTAATGCCGGCCCCACTATCGGTTCCGTCAAAAGTTGCGCCTGTGATTCAACCTGCACCAGCACCAATTAAAACGCCACCAGTGAGCCAACCGATTGATGCGATGTCACAAGGAGCCAAAGAAAGTGGGGTATCCCCGGTTCCTCAAGCCCCTATGCCTTCCTCAACCGAGATTGAAACGCGCGCTAAGGCTTATATGGATGAGGCGCGACACGCAATTGCTGCAAAAGATTCTGCGACAGCGGTTAATCGTTTATATCGGGTTTTAGGTCTACCTGCCAGCAGTCAAACAGAAGCTGCTCAAGCACTTATTGGTGAGGCAAGAGAGATGAGTGGTGAGGTTCTTAAGGCTCGTGCTGAGTATGATTTGTATCTCAAGTTGTTTCCCTCTGGCCCCAATGCCCAGCATGTCAAAGAGCGCCTTGCTGCTTTGCCTAAGGGTGCATCTATTGCTCGATCTACTACAAGGGCGTTACCAAAGGAGGCTGGTCCAGCAGACTGGACTTTCAACGGTAGTGTTTCCTCTTACTATTACACAGGAAAATCGCAGATCGAGACATTAGTTCCTCCGCCTCCGGGGCAGCTGACTTTTAATCGTGATACTTTGTCGTTGGTAGATCAGGATTCGTTGATTACCTCTATTAATCTCAATGCCAGACGACGGGATGCCTTCAGGGATACACGCTTAGTCGTTCGTGGTACGGACAATCATAATTACCTTTCGCCCACTCGCAGTTACACACGACTTTACTCAGCCTATCTTGACCATACTGATCGTCAAGCGGGATATTACTTCAGAGTGGGGAGGCAAAACCCGAATGGCATGGGCGTCATGGACCGTTTTGATGGTCTCCAGGCTGGTTTTAACCTGAATCCGGAATGGCGGATTAATGGGGTATATGGGGATGCTGTAGAGTTCAATTCTCCATTCAAGAAAAACTTTTATGGCGCGAGCGTCGATCTGTTGCCTCAAATCGGATTGCCTGGAGTCAGTGTTTACGCAATTGAGCAGACCTTAGATGATCTTGCTAACCGTCGCGCTATTGGAACGGAGGTCCGTTATTTCGATGGGCATGTAACAGCATACGGTATGCTCGACTATGATGTTTTGTATAAAGGTGTCAATATTGCCTTGTTGCAGGGAAATTACTTGAGTGACAAAGGGGATAATTACTTTTTTGTATTAGATCATCGTCGCGCACCATCTTATAGTTTGACCAACGCTTTGCCCGCTGCACCTGGATTGTCACTGCAGGAAATGATTGCGTTGCAAGGCCTTGACCAGGTACGTACACAAGCCACTTCCTTGACAGCTATATCTGATATGTTCGCAATAGGTGTAACGCATCCTCTTTCGGAGAACTGGCAGGTTGGTGTGGACTACAGATTGTCCTCCATTTCCAGCACTGAGCCTGTCAAGGCAGTATTGCCGCTAGCGTTGATCGGCACCTGTATTGGCGTAATTGACCCAGTGAATGAGACTTGTATAATCGACACAGCTTCTCAGCAGGCATCAGGCATGAACCATGTAGTGTCTTTTCAGGCTGTGGGTACCAATTTATTTTCTTCCAATGCTGTTGGAGTAGCAAACCTCAGCTTGATTCAAGCACCGACTTATTCAGGGCAAGCGTTGAGCTTAAGTTATGTCTTCCCATTCTGGGAAAAATGGCGACTTGATACTAATCTTCGTTATTATACTCAGAAGGATGATAGCGATAATAAGCAGGACCGGATCTCACCTAGTCTGAAGCTTGCCTATCAATGGCGTACCAGCCTTTACCTGGAAGGGGAAGTGGGGCATGAGGTGTCTAATTCCTCTGGGCCAACCCGCGACGATCACTCTAGCCGGGATTATATGTATATGGGTGTACGGTGGGACATACATTAAAAATGTGCGCACGTCTTTTCTAAAACTACACTGGATAGTATCTTCCGGCTTTTCATTGCTTCAGAACGAATACCTAATCATCATTTCATAAAAACGCCACCGGAGATTCAACCGTGATTTTTTTTACCATTATAGTTGTTGTCGCTCTTATTTTTGCTGTGCTAGCTGTTGGCGGTTTTTTACCCTTCTGGAGCAGGGACCAAGGGAGCGAGATTAGTGCTGCATTAAGGGTGCTTTTGCTTGAGCGAGCAGAGGGAAAAGTGAGCAGTGAAGAATTCGAGCGACGTCAGGCTGCGCTACACGCTTCGTTGATTGGCTCGCCGCAGCAAGATCCAACAGCGAAGCAGCCCAACCTGCGAATGATAGTAATTGTGGTTATTTCCGTAGTGGTGGTACCGCTAGTTGTATTGTACGCTTTCATTGGTAAGCCGAAAGACATAGAAACAACGCCTGCACCGGTGGCTTTTTCAGAGATGAATGCACAGCCACCTAAAACACAGTTGCAGTCTCCTCCGAAGGCTAACTCAGGTGGTGACCTTAATGTGGCTGTTAAGCATCTGGCAGATAAAATGGCCAAAGATCCTAATAATGGCGAAGGTTGGCTTTTGCTTGCACGTACTTATGGGGAGCTTCGTCAGAGTAAAGAAGCGGCAGCCGCTTATTCTAAAGCAGCTGCACTGATCCCCTTAAATGCTGCAATGCTAAGCGAGTGGGCAGATGCTCATGTGCTTGCTAATGGACGAAAATGGGATGATGAATCGCGCGATATCGTGAAACGGGCATTGGTTTCTGATCCGAAAAATCTGAAAGCACTTGCGCTGGCTGGTAGCGAAGCTTTTGACCGAGCTGATTACAAGCAGGCGGTGATTCTCTGGAAGCGGTTGCAGGCAGCTGCCCCCGCTGATTCACAGTTTGCAAAACTGGCTGAGATGAATATCAAGGAAGCAAACTCCAAATTGGCGGGAAAGTGACCAAATAAGGGTGTCATGATATTTCAGCCTGGCGTTGATTTCTATGCAAGGTTCAGTGGGATGGTTTGTATCTTGTGTCAAACTTGATTATAAAGTAGATTCTTAACTATATTTAACTGGCATTCAAACCGCGCTAGTCTGTTATAATTTAAGAAATTTTTAGTCATTGCCGGTTAATTTTGATCGACCATGATTTGTGTTGTCCCAATAACCACATGACATTTTATGCTGGAAGCGATTTCCCTTCAGTGTGTGCGCGGCGATCGCGAGCTATTCAATAACCTGAACTTTGCACTTGGCTCGGGCGAAATGCTGTTGGTGAGTGGATCCAACGGTACGGGTAAAACCAGCTTGCTGCGTTTATTGTGTGGTCTTGCACAACCTGCAACGGGTGAGGTGCATTGGCAAGGCGAAAATATTCAGGATCAACGAAGTGAGTATTGCCATAGCATGGCTTACCTCGGCCATCACAATGGTGTAAAAGAAGAATTGTCCCCCTTGGAAAACTTGAGCTTTGCCGCTACTGTGGCAGGCGTTGTTGCGCCTGAAGATAAGATTGGGGAGGTGCTGAACCGGGTTGGTCTTTGTGGATGTGAGGAACTTCCGGCAAAAATGTTGTCTCAAGGACAACGGCGTCGCATAGCACTGGCACGATTGCTGCTTGCTGAATCTCGTTTGTGGATTCTGGATGAACCGCTTGCCGCATTGGATGTGCAGGCAGTAGCACTGGTTGAGGAAATGCTGTCAGAACATCTGACAGGGGGTGGGCTAGTAGTGCTTACGACGCATCAGCCACTTAAGATCAGTTTCAATTTTGAGATTCGTGTCGGCTGATGGGTGATGTTTTTTGCATTATAAGGCGTGATATCCAGCTGGCACTGCGCCGACGTGCAGACGTGCTGACAGTGTTTTTCTTCTTCATAGTGGCAGCTAGCCTCTTCCCACTTGGCGTCGGGCCGGAAACGAAATTGTTGCGGGCTATGGGGCCAGGAGTTATCTGGGTATCCGCATTGCTCGCTGCGCTGTTGTCATTGAGCAGAATGTTTGCGGCTGATTATGCGGACGGTACGTTGGAACAGATGGTATTGTCGCCTCGCCCGTTAGCGTTGCTGACACTTGGGAAGGCGCTGGCGCATTGGATTGTGACCGGGTTGCCACTGACATTGATTGCGCCGGTGATCGGCGTGCAATATGGTTTGTCAGGAGAGTCTCTGACAGTTTTGGTGATTGCGCTTTTGCTGGGTACGCCGGTATTGAGTTTGATTGGTGGTATTGGTGCCGCACTGACCCTTGGATTGCGAGGCGGTGGTGCATTGCTTGCGTTGCTGGTGTTGCCGCTGTACATTCCTGTATTGGTTTTTGGTGCTGGTGCAGTGGAAGCAGTGAGTGGCGGCTTAAGCGCTGAAGCTCATTTTTCGATTCTGGGTGCGCTGCTTTTATTGTCGCTTTTGCTTGCGCCGCTAGCGACAGCAGCAGCTTTGCGGATTGCGTTGGAGTAAGGAAGCAATGAAGGAATTTAGCTTGTTCAGATTCGCCGCTCCCAAGGTTTTTTACGGCCTGGCTGGCAAAATGATTCCCTGGTTTTCCCTGTTGGCGGTGGGGTTTGCCATTGCAGGGTTGTATGTTGGCTTTTTTGTAGCGCCTACCGATGCACAACAGGGTGAAGCTTATCGCATTATTTTTATCCATGTGCCTGCCGCGTGGATGTCGATGTTTATTTATCTGTTGATGGCTGCATACGCCGGGTTTGGTTTGGTTCTTAACACGCGGTTGTCGGACATGATGGCGCGCGCATTGGCTCCTACCGGTGCGTTGTTCACCTTTATCGCTTTGTGGACTGGCGCATTGTGGGGTAAGCCAATGTGGGGCGCATATTGGGTGTGGGATGCACGGCTGACATCTGAATTGATTCTGTTGTTCTTGTATCTTGGTTTCATGGCGTTACAGGCAGCTATTGACGATACGCGTCGCGCAGACAAGGCGGGTGCAGTGTTGGCGCTGGTTGGTGCAGTCAATGTGCCGATCATCTATTTTTCAGTGAAGTGGTGGAATACCCTGCATCAGGGAGCCTCGGTGAGTATGACCAAATCTCCCAGTATGGCAGCCACTATGCTTACTGGTATGTTATTGATGGCTTTGGCGTGCTGGATGTATTCGATTGCCGTATCCCTTGCGCGTGTTCGCTGCGAGATACTGGAAAGGGAACGAAAAACAACTTGGGTGGCTGAGCTCATAGAGGGGATGAAAAAATGAAATCGGTTTTCGACTTTTTCCATATGGGTGGCTATGCTTTTTATGTATGGGGCTCCTTTGGAGTAACGTTGATATGCCTGGTGTTTGAAGTGTGGTTTCTGAAGCAGCGGCGCAAAGAATTACTGAAACGCCTGATTATGTTGCATGGGAGAAAATCTTGAAAGTTCGGCAAAAACGCTTTGCTTATATCATGGTTGGCTTGATGGTGATAGGCATTGCCACTGCACTGATACTGAATGCGCTCAATAGCAACGTCGCATTTTACTTTACGCCAACTCAAGTGTTTAACAAGGAAGTGCCGCTGAATAAAGCATTTCGGATTGGTGGTCTTGTTGAGGCTGGAAGCATGAAACGCGAAGGGGATGGATTGACCGTTCATTTTGTTGTCACTGATACGGCGCGTAGCATGCCGGTTGTATTCAAAGGTATATTGCCAGACCTTTTTCGTGAGGGAAAAGGTGTGGTAGCACAAGGTAAACTGGAAGCAGATGGGGTGTTCCGTGCCGAAGATGTGTTGGCCAAACACGACGAAAACTACATGCCGCCTGAAGCTAAAAGCGCAATCGAGCAGGCACAAAAGCAGAAAGGAGTTAAACCATGATCCCTGAACTTGGACAATTCGCACTTATACTGGCTGCCCTGCTTGCGTTGATTCAGGGCATATTTCCTCTGATAGGTGCGGCTCGCAGCGATGCTACGCTGATTGCGTTAGCCAGACCTGTAGCGCGTGGCCAGTTTTTTATGGTGTTATTCGCTTTCGGTTGTTTGGTCTATGCTTTTCTCACCAACGATTTTTCCGTGTTGTATGTGGCTTCGAATTCCAATTCTGATTTGCCTGCAGTGTATCGTTTTGGTGCAGTGTGGGGCGGACATGAAGGCTCGCTATTACTATGGGTGCTGATACTCGGTGGCTGGACATTTGCCGTGTCGATATTCAGTAAGCATTTGCCGGATGACACAGTGGCGCGGGTGATTGGCGTCATGGGTTTGGTGAGTGTTGGTTTTCTGGCATTTCTGTTATTCACTTCCAATCCATTCGATCGCCTCTTCCCCATGCCGTTTAATGGGCGCGATCTGAATCCGTTATTGCAGGATCCCGGATTGGTATTTCATCCACCCATGTTGTATATGGGTTATGTGGGGTTTTCGGTAGCCTTTGCCTTTGCCATTGCTGCACTGATGTCTGGGCGGCTTGATGCGGCGTGGGCACGGTGGTCGCGGCCATGGACGACAATGGCCTGGATGTGCCTTACTGTTGGCATTGCCATGGGGAGTATGTGGGCTTATTACGAACTGGGCTGGGGAGGCTGGTGGTTCTGGGATCCGGTTGAAAATGCATCGTTCATTCCATGGCTTGTGGGAACTGCATTGATACATTCTCTGGCGGTAACGGAAAAGCGCGGAGGCTTCAAAAGCTGGACAATATTACTGGCGATTAGTGCTTTTTCATTGAGCCTGCTGGGTACCTTTCTGGTGCGTTCCGGCGTGCTGACTTCAGTGCATGCTTTTGCGACTGACCCTAAACGCGGCATTTTCATTCTAATGTTTCTTGCTTTTGTTGTGGGTAGCTCGTTGATTCTGTTTGCCTGGCGCGCGCCAAAAATCGGTTTGGGAGGGGCGTTTGAGCTTGCATCACGTGAGTCAATGCTGCTGGGTAACAACGTTTTGCTGAGCGTAGCTGCAGCAACAGTGTTACTTGGTACGCTATACCCCTTGGTTCTGGATGCGTTGGGGTTGGGTAAGATTTCTGTTGGCCCCCCTTATTTTGAAGCCGTATTCGTGCCGTTGCTGGTGCCTGCGCTATTGCTCATGGGAGTAGGGCCGCTGATGCGCTGGAAAAAAGGAAATATGCAGGAAATGCTGGCCCGGTTGCGTTGGCCGTTGATAGCTAGCGTCGTGCTCGGGGTGCTCGTGCCATTTGCCTTGGGTAAATGGACGCCAATGATTGCGCTGGGAATTGCATTGGCTTTATGGGTGGCATTCAGTGTAGCTGCGGGATTTGCCGATGCTGTCAAACACAGTGCAGCCACTGGTGGTGTATTGTCGCGTTTGTCCAAGCAGTCACGCAGTTGGTGGGGTATGCAGCTGGCGCATTTTGGTATTGCGATTTTTGTTGCCGGCGTCACGATGGTTAAAGGTTTCGAGGTGGAAAAAGATGTAAAGATGGAAGTGAACGATGTGGTGCATGTAAGCAACTACCAGTTCCAGTTTAAGGGTGTGACAGAAATTCCAGGGCCAAACTACAAAGCCATGCATGGTACGGTGCTGGTAAGCCGCAATGGTCAGCCCGTCACTGAATTGCATCCGGAAAAACGCACGTATTTTTCATCCACCATGCCGCAGACAGAAGCTGCGATCAGACCAACCCTTCTTGGCGATTTGTATGTGTCGCTGGGTGAGCCTGTGGAGAACGGGGCCTGGAGTGTACGTGTTTATTACAAACCTCTAGTGGACTGGATTTGGGGTGGTTGCATCATTATGGCAATGGGTGGCTTTCTGGCAGTGAGCGATAAACGATATCGTATGAAGAAACGGATTGCAAAGCAGGCTGAGCATTCCCCCTTGCAGGTACAAGGTGCCAAGGCATGAATCGTTACTTATTACCGTTGGGCGTGTTTATTGTTCTGCTGGTATTTCTAGGTATTGGCCTGAACTTGAATCCGCGTGATGTACCTTCGCCTTTGGTGGGCAAAGCAGCACCTGAATTTAATTTGCCGAAACTGGAAAATCCAGCCGAAATTTTCGTGCAAAAGGAAATGCTGGGTAAGGTCTGGCTGCTCAATGTATGGGCATCCTGGTGTAGCGCTTGTCGTGAGGAACATCCGCTATTAGTTGAATTCGGAAAAAGTGGTGTTGTGCCAATTATCGGTCTGGATTACAAAGACAACCGGATCGATGGTATGCGCTGGCTGAGCGGTATGGGCAATCCCTATGAAACAGTGGCTTTTGACGAAGATGGCCGCGTGGGCATTAATTATGGCGTTTATGGCGTACCTGAAACTTATTTAATTGATCGGCAAGGCGTGATTCGCTATAAGCAAACTGGTCCGATTACGCCTGAAATTTTGCGTGACAAGATTATGCCGATGGTAAAGGAGTTGCAAAAGTGAAACATTTTCTCCTGATTTTGTTTTTCCTGCCTGTCATAGCCTTTGCGAAAGAAGCTGAGCCATTGGCAGAAAACCCCGAAGTAGAAGCGCGCATGATGGCGCTGGCTAATGAATTGCGTTGTCTGGTTTGCCAGAATCAGACTTTGGCTGATTCACACTCTGATCTGGCAGGTGACCTGCGTCGGGAAATGCGTGGTATGGCTGAGAAGGGTATGAGCGACAAGGAAATTGTTGCGTTCATGGTAAGTCGCTATGGTGATTTCGTGCTGTATCGACCGCCACTAAATGCTAAAACACTGGCGCTATGGTTTGGGCCATTTGTATTGCTTATAGGCGTTGGATTGATGTTGGTTCGGTATCTGAAAACCCGTCGTCAACGTCTGGCAGCACAAGGTCAGCTCAGTGAAGATGACCACAAAAAAGCGGAAGCATTGCTACAAAATAATGGAGAGCAAGTATGACGGTATTCTGGTTTTCTCTTGCCGGGTTGATATACGTGGCGCTAGCTTTTTTGCTACCTCCCTTGCTTGGCATGTATCGAAATATACGAGGAGAGCATGCTGCTATGAACGTTGCGCTCTATCGTGAACAGTTTGCTGAATTGGAACGCGATCTGAATAATGGTGCGCTGAATTCTGAGCAATACGATGAAAGTCGCCGTGAACTGGAACGCCGCATGTTGGCTGATGCTCAGGCAAAGGATGTTTCAACTACTGCAGGCCGCAACTTGCCGCTGGCAGCTGCGTTGCTGGTGGTTGTCCCGCTTACAGCTGTTTTGCTTTACCTTAAGCTGGGGTCGCCACAAGCAGTAGTGCCGCAACCTGCGGTTGCTGCTCCCGAAATGGGACATGCAACAGGCGGTCAGCTCAATCCGTTGGTGGAAAAGCTGGCGACACATTTGCAAAACTCACCTGAAGATGGTGCAGGCTGGGCGCTTCTTGCTCATTCCTATGCCGAGATTGGACGTTTTTCGGATGCGGTAAATGCATTCGAAAATGCGGTCAAGCTGTTGCCTGCAGATGCGCGGTTGCTGGCTGATTACGCTGATGCTCAGGCGATGGTGAATAATCGACGCTTAGAAGGTAAACCGGCTGAGTTGATTAAACAAGCACTGGCAGTGGATGCAAATAATGCCAAGGTGTTGATGCTCGCTGGTTCTGAAGCTTTTGAGCGCAAGGATTTTGCTGGTGCGGTGAACTACTGGGAAAAATTGCTCAAGCAGTTGCCACCCGATTCTGAAGATGCGCGCGACATTTCCATGAGTATTAATGAAGCCAGGAATAGGCTCACACCTGGGGCACGAGCTGAAGAAAAGTTGGATAATCTTGCTGATTTTGCTTCTGGTGAAAACAAATCGGCAACTGTCAGTGCCAGCGTTAGTGGTGAGGTTGTTTTGAGCCCTTCGCTTGTTTCAAAAGCATCACCCTCTGATAAAGTGTTTGTCTATGCTCGTGCACTGAACGGAACTAAAATGCCCCTCGCGATTATCGAAAAGCAGGTCAAAGACTTGCCTTTCAAATTCACGCTGACAGATGACATGGCAATGATGGCGCAACTCAAGCTGTCTAATTTTCCAGAAGTTGAAGTGCTTTCAAGGGTATCAAAATCGGGTAATGCAATGCCGCAGTCGGGTGACTTGCAAGGGGGAAGCGGTAAAGTCAAGATTGGTGAAAAGAATATTCTTATTACCATTGATTCAGCTGTGCCCTGAACTTCAAGGTTGGATATGTTTCAAAATGCTTGGCTCTGTACGATAGACTTGGAGCACGACCTTAAGTTGTTTGTGCCACAGCACTACTGTGCCGACCAATACATTCAAGCGGATTATGGATATAACTCAGATAGTTCTGGCGTAGATTTAATACCCTTCTTTGTGGTGACGGGTATTGATTTGAGTGCTTCCTTTAATGCCTTTCCCTCCCATTTCTCGCCTGCATAACAGGCTCGATCAAGCTGATTCAGTAATGGTTTCAGATTTGATATGCCCAATCGCTCTGAAATTGCTTTGAGGCCAATAGGAGGGTCATTCGGCCAAGTGTTCTTTGCCCAGTCCTGGAGGTGGCGACGTGCTGACTGAGGATCATTTTTCAGGCAGGCTTGCTGAAAAGCTTTGTGGGCGTTGTCAGCGCTGGATTTTGAAGCCGGAATGGCTGCGTTCTGTATAAGTCCGGTTGGCATTTTAGGGTGCCTGGAACGACTGGTGCGCCACCATGCGAAAATAGTTGCGATCCAAAGCACTATCAGACCCAGGCTGATCCATGGCCAGTAAGCATTCTCCGTGTATTTTTGCTTTGCAGGTGTAAGGGAATCGTTCTTGACTGGTGGTCTCGAAGCAGGAGCAACCTGACTGCTGGAGGGCGTAGAGCTAGTCGATACGGCAGTCGTGCTGGGTAGCACATCCAGTGTATGTATAGGTAAAACAATCTCACGCTGAATATTTTTGTTAGTGTCCCACCAGAATAGATGCGTAGCGGGAATGACAAATTTACCAGGCTGATTGGCTATTAAAGCGATGTCTTGATCCCGGGTACCGATCACCCCTTCTCCTTGAACCTCTGTATTCAGACTGGGCTGGTCTGGATAGGCTCGAAGATTTGCTGGCAGGTTCATCAATGAACTCATGTCAGGCAATTGGTTTGCGGTTAACCCCTTGGCAACAAGATGAAGATGCCTGGTAATGGGTTCTCCAGCGTGGACAAGCCCATTATCTGGTTGCCAGGTTTCCTCTAGCGTGACATTTTGCGCTGGAAGCCAATTCTTCCCAGTATTACCTGCAGGGCGTGGCAATACGTTTAATACGATCTGTTCACCCTGAAGTCGTAAGGGCCGGGTAGCATTGAACATGCCGGCAAGCGGATTATGCCCCAAAAAATTATTGAAAAATGGGTCCTGGCTGATTGAATCGGTATTGCGTGTATCCTTTACTTGGGCGTTTAGCACTGGCCCATCCAGCGTTATCCGGCCACTGCGTTGTGGAAACAACAGATATTTACGTTCAATAACCTGGTAATTTCGGCCGTTGCGCGTTTCGCTGGTTTGACGGTCTTTCCCAAGTTGCTGGATCTGGACATCATTGTTGGGTTGAATGTCCAGACTGGCTTCTATCAGGGGTTCGTCAGTATAAAGACGTACGGTCAGTGTAACCGCAGCTTGTACATAAGGTTGTTTCTGGTCCAGTGCGGTAGTGACGAATTCGTGAGTTGCATTTCCATTGGACTGGTTTGCCGTTTGCCCCGTTGCGCTGTTACTGCTGACGGTTAACGCAAGCACAGGAGAAAACTGTCCATCCCATTGCAGTGCTGGCACGATTAATTTACCACTGTGTTTAGGCGCAATAGCAAGGCTTACCTGCACTTGTGAGGACATTTTTCCATTGATGAACTGAATGGTGGAACCAGTGCTTCGCCCGAGTACATTAAAATCTTGTTTTAGAGGGGTTAGATCGGGTTGGCTGTCGGTTTGCCCATCGTGTTGCAGAGTGAGCTGAACAGATTCGCCAATCCCGACCTGATTTTTGTCCAGCAAGGCGGTGATTGCTGCCGAGGCTGGCAGGCTCAGTCCGGAAATTAACAATAAAATAAAGAAAAGAACTGTTTTTTTCATGGATTAGTGCCTTGCTGTCGGATCATATGTTCGATCATAAATTTACGTCGTAACAAACCACCGGGGTCGTCCGGAATACGCTGCAGCCATTGCTCTTGCGCAAGTTGTTTTTCGCTGACAGGTGTGTTTGAGGATACTGCTTTTTGGCCCGCAGGTAATTTATTCAGTGCAGCTTCTGCGTCTTGTTTGGCTTGTTTAGCTTCATTTGCATCGTTGCCTGGTTGAGGCTGAGTATTCGGTTTGCTGGCCTGGCCTGGTTGATTTTCCTGTGCTTGTTGTTCCTGTTCCTGGTTAGCTTTCTGTTCTGAATTAGCGTTTTTCTGCCCAGAATTAGCATCTTTCTGTTTAGTATTGGTATTGTTATTTTTACTCTGATCGGCTTTGTCCTGATTGGATTTAGCTCGATTGTTTTGGTTTTGTTGCCCATTATTTTCTGTGTCTTTGGAAGTGGAGCTCTTTTTATCATCAGCCTGCTTGTTAGCATCTTTTTTATTGCCGGGCTGATTGTTACTGGTATTTTTGTTCTCGTTGCTTGAAGATTTGTCAGTGGGAGAAGGTTTAGGCTGGGGTGGTTGTTTTTGAAGTGCCTTGGCTACTAACTCACGATTGTGGCGGGCATCCTCATTCTTTGGGTCATGTGCCAGGGCTGCATCATAGGCTTTGATAGCTTCTTGCAGCTGACCGGCTTTAGCTAACGCATTGCCTCGATTGTAATGTCCATCGCTGTCATTGAACGTTTCGAAATCTTTTGCAGCATGCTGGTAATCTTTAGCTTGCAATTCTGCATAAGCTTTACGCCGTGGGTTGCTGAAAATCCTGGCAGCTTCTTTGGCCTTACCCTGTTGCATCAGTTGTTCACCTTGTTGATCTGCGGTGAGCCACAAGTTTTTCCATGTATCGCTAGCCTGGGCGATGGCTGTCCATACCAGCAGACATATGATTAACAGACCTCGCATCATAACCATCCCCGCCTAGCCAGAAAAGCAGAGGCCAATAACAGGAATGGCAAGAGCCATACTCCGCCATCCAGCCAATGTTGTACCTGGATATTTTTCTCAGCATTCACTTTGCCAGTTTGTTCTGACCGTGCTTGAAGGTTAGTTAGCAAATCAGGTAATTGGGACAATTCCACATAGCGGCCACCTCCTGCGGAGGCTAGTTGCTGTAATAGCTCTACATCAAGGCTGGCCATTTTCAGTGTGCCCTGCGCATTTTGGACGAAACTACCATCCTGCTTGCTGAGCGGTGCGCCTGCAGGGGTGCCAATTGCCACCACATTGACTGTCATACCTTGTGATTTGAGTTTTTTGGCTGCAACGAATGCTGCTGCTGGATCCGAAAAACCGTCAGTCAGTACTATTATCTGGCCTTTATTAGCACCGCCCTGTCTGATCAATTTTTCAGCTTGCTCAAGGGCGGGAGCGACATTGTCTCCCGCACTGGGCATGATGTTGGGGCTTAGTGGGGGCAAGAGCGCACGTATCGTGGCAACATCGTCCGTCATTGGTGTGACGGTATAGGGCTCATCGCTAAATGCGATTAAACTCACGCGTGCATCTTTGGCGGAGTTGAGGATGTCATCCAATGCATAACGGGCGCGAGTGAAGCGATTCGGTTTTACATCAGAGGCCGCCATTGATGGAGATAAATCCAGTATAAGCGCCCATTCTTCAGTGCCACGAAATGCGACAGAGGTTTCCTTTTGCCAGCTTGGACCTGACAGAGCCAATACTGCTATTGTCCAGGCCAGTGCTAACCATGGCCATGGAGTCCAGTTGCGCTTGCTATCGCTCGCCAGAAGCAGGCCGGGCAGCAGATCTGAGTCAACAAGCTGTTTCCAGTCTCCGTCTCCACTATTGCGGCGAGCCAGCCAGAAACTCGTTCCCCAAAGCAGTGGCAACGCAAGCAACCAGCCAGGGCGCAGCAAGTGAAAATTCTGCATCAGATCCATTTTTTTTCACTCCACAATACGGCTGGTAAGCTGAGAAGCAGGGCCATTCCAAGTGGCCATTGGAACCACTCGTCCCTTGGGCGATACCATTGTTGTTTTGCGGCGCTAGGTTCGAGTTTGTCGATCCGGGCGTAGACCTTTTCAAGGTCGCTGGCGTCTGTTGCCCGGAAGTATTCTCCATTCGTAGTTTTAGCAATGAATTTCAAGGTGTCTTCGTCGAGATCGCTTCCGCCACCAAGCCCGAAGAAATCCGGTTGCGCGTTGGAACCCACGCCGATGGTATAAATACGCAGGCCGGCGGTCGCCGCCATTTTTGCTGCCTCTTCCGGAGGCATGGCGCCAGCGTTGCTGCTTCCATCAGTAAGCAGGATCAACACCGTGTCACCCTTATGTCCGGTCTTGTCTGGATTGTCCCGCAATCTTTTGATAGCAAGACCGATGGCATCGCCAATGGCTGTTTGCGTTCCAGCTACGCCGACCATGGCTTCATTCAGAAACTGACCTACGGTATGTTGATCGGTGGTGAGTGGTGCCTGCAGATAAGGTCGAGTACCAAACAAGATGAGCCCTAGTTGGTCACCCTTCCTGCGGCGGATGAAATCTCCCGCCACTTTTTGTACAACCTGGAGCCGGGTATAGCCTCCGGCCATGTCTTCAGTGGACATTGAGCCGGAAACATCTACCGCTAATAGCAGACGCCGACCGGTAATAGGCACAGATTCCGGATTGCCTAGCCATTGAGGACGGATGGCTGCCAGCATCAGTAACAACCAGACAAATGCGAACAGCCATTTACGAAGCCGAGGCAGGGTGCGAACTGCAGGTGTCGAACCAGTCGCTATCTTTGCAGCAAAAGGTAAAAACAAAGCGGCACCGGACGGCTGAGCGGGTGGCAACCAATGATTCAGCAGCCAGGGCAGGGGCAAGAAAACTAGCATCCATGGCCATTCAACATGAATCATCAATAGCGCCTCAAGAAGTTTCTGGCACCTTGCAACCATTGTGTACGATCAGTTTTTACCTGGCTGCCATATGCGGCACATAAAAAGCTTTTACCGGCTTCTCCAGTCATTTCCTTGGCCCCATGACTGGCAATAAAGGCCAGCCAGGTGTCGCCACTCAAGTTGGCCACATACTCTCTGCCATAGATGGCAAGCGCATAGCGGCGCATCAGATGCTCCAGTTCGCTGGCAAGCTGAACATCATTGATAGAGGTGGATTCCAGTTGTTTGAGTTCGCGTAAGGCGATGCGACTAAGGTGGGTTTTATGACGAGAATTTCGGTAGATGATGATCCCGGAAATAATTAGCAGAATGAGCGCTAATGCCCACCAACCCGGTGCAGGTGGCCACCAGCCTGCGGGTGTTGGTGCATGTGGTGGAGCCAGTTTGGAGAGCCAGTCAGTGTTATTTTCTACCATGTTGATTCCCGGAGCAGCGGTGGGAGGGTTTCAGTAACAGGGTTTTGGGTATCAAGCCGAATGAGCGGGAGGTTGAGGCGGCGAGCAATCTGGTCTAAACGCGTTTCTCGTGCGGCCCACTTTTCTTGCCAGGCGGTACGACTTTGCTCGCCATTCATCCACCAAAGCTGACCAGGCAGGCCAACCCGATATTTCCCAGTGGGTAAGCCAGAACTTTCTAACGGATCGGTCAGCCACAACAGTCGACAGTCATTGTGAAATGCTATACCTGCCAAGCTGGCTTCAGTAAGGTCATTCAGTCCGCTGAAATCGCTTAAAATCATCACCAGACTGCCAGGCTGGAGAAGAGGGCGCAAGGAAGCCAGAGCCAGGTTAAGCCCTTTTTCATCAGGTGCGCCAGGCATCTTTGGTTGGGCCTCTACCAGTGCTTCCAGCACGGGCAGTACGCCGGCTTCTCTGGCGCGAGGCGGAAAGATCTGGGGTAATGACTGATTGTTGGTGATCAATGCTCCCAGGCGGTCACCGCCGAGGGCGGCAACCCAGGCCAGCATACTTGCCGTGCGTAACAACAGAGCTGATTTCAACTGATAGCGACTGCCGAAAAAAAGGCCAGAGTGCAGATCTGCCACCAACCAGACAGGCCGTTCTCGTTCTTCTCTGAACAGTTTTGTATAGAGCTGACCGCGTCGGGCAGTGACTCGCCAGTCGATGGTGCGGGCATCGTCTCCGGGAGCATAGCGTCGCACTTCTTCGAAATCCAGACCTCGACCTCGCTGGGCGCTGCGGTGTCCCCCGTGTAACATTGCCAAGGCGGGCCGGTGGGTGTGTAAGCTGAGGCCATGCGCGGCACCGCGCATGGCAACCAGTTCCGTCAGATCAGGGAGAATCATGGGACTGGAACCTGTTGCAGCAATTCAGTGATGCACTCCTTGGTCGTTACACCACGGGCTTGGGCTGTGTAATCCAGTAATAATCGATGGCGGAGTGCATCAGGGGCGATAGCCTGAACATCTTCCGGGCTAACATAGTCTCGTCCCTCTAACCATGCAAGTGCCCTGGCTCCCCGCTCCATGGCGATAGCTGCACGTGGACTGGCACCCCATCGTAACCACTCGGTCAGTTTGGGGCTGTATTTTTCAGGTTTTCGTGTGGCTTCGACCAGAGCGGCGATATATTCGGCTACCGAATCGACGAGCGTGAGACCCAGTACTTCACGGCGAGCAATAAAGACTAATTCCTGTGACAATAATCTGGGAGGGGGTGATAGTTCCTTGGCCTCCTGAGCTTCGTGCCGTGATAACGCCATGATGCGTAAGGTGGTAGCACGGTCGGGATAATCCACCAGGGTGTTGAGCATGAATCGGTCTAACTGTGCCTCTGGGAGGGGGTAGGTGCCTTCATGTTCAATCGGATTTTGGGTTGCCATCACCAGAAACAGGCCGGGCAGACGATAGGTATTGGTGCCAACGCTGATCTGATGTTCACCCATGGCTTCAAGCAGGGCTGATTGAACTTTGGCAGGTGCACGGTTCACCTCATCTGCCAAAATCAGATTATGAAACAGTGGGCCGCGCTGGAAATGGAATTCACCTTCCTGAGGACGATAGATGTCGGATCCAGTGAGATCTGCCGGTAACATGTCCGGCGTGAACTGCACGCGCTGGAAATCGGCCTCCAGGCCATGGGCCAGAGCTTTGATGGCACGAGTCTTGGCTAATCCCGGCGGCCCTTCAACCAGTAAGTGGCCATCAGCAAGCAGGGCCACCAACAGACGTTCGACCAGGTTTTCCTGTCCCAAAATCTGGTCGTTAAGATAGTCTCGCAGACTGTTGAAAGCCGCATGCGCAGAAGTGATAAAGGGCGCTGTAACTGCATCCATCGTAATGTCTTCCAAATAAGTTCACTTGAATTGATGTAGAGAATATTTTTTTTAAAAAGTTCAAAGAGGCTGGACTTCACCTGTTTCAATAGACATACTTATTGCGTTGAAACAAATTAAATAGAAGATAATTGCTATGTTTTTATTAAAATTAACCGTATTTTTGAATGATATTAATTTGTGTTGATACTGGTTTTGAGCAGGCAATTGTTAATTGATAAAAATGCAGTTTGTTTTTCAGGCTTTTTCACCCAAGTTTTTCATGCTTCTATGGCTAATAATCTGGATACGAGTTCAGTTACTTTTGTAGCTTGTCAAGAATGCGATTTATTACATCGTCATGCGACGCTGCCGCCAAAAGGTGTGGCGCGTTGTGTACGCTGCGGTGCATTTCTTTATCGGCAAGCACCATCAGATTCCAATGAACGAGCGCTGGCACTGGCGCTGACGGCATGTATTCTATTTGTGATAGCTAATATATACCCTATATTTGGTTTGGAAGTACAAGGGACTCACACCAGCACCACACTCTTCGGTGCGGTGGAGTCACTGTGGGATGACAACTCACGTGCGGTAGCCACCTTGGTATTCTTTACTACAATTTTCGTGCCGGCGGCTGAACTTATCGGACTCACATGGGTGCTTGTAGTGCTGCGTAGCGGTTCGCAGGGATGGGGAGCTGTTCCAATCCTTCATTTTATTGAGAGAGTCAAGCCATGGGGCATGGTAGAGGTGTTTTTGCTCGGTGTTCTGGTGTCGTTGGTAAAACTTGCGCATATCGCGATAATTGAACCAGGAATGGCCCTGTTTACCTTTGGTGCATTGATGGTATTTATTGCAGCGTCTGCCGCTTCGTTCGATGCTGATGCCGCTTGGGTGCAGTTGGAGGCAGTAAATTGAATCCAGCACCCATTACAGCCCGGATAGGGTTGCTGGCTTGTGAAGTTTGCAGGCTGGTAAGTCGCGCGCCATCTACAGGTGATGTAGCTCACTGTCCACGCTGCGGAGCGGCGCTGCATACGAGAAAGCCTGCAAGTCTGGTTCGAACATGGGCATTTCTAATCGCAGCGATGATTCTGTATGTACCAGCCAATGTTCTGCCGATTATGGACACAAGTTCGCTATTCGGGACGCAGAACGATACTATTCTTTCTGGCATTGCATTTCTTTGGACTTCGGGGTCTTATGTTTTGGCGATGGTCGTATTTTTTGCCAGTGTGCTGGTTCCCCTGCTAAAGATGATTGCACTTGCAATACTTGCCGGTTCAGTGCAAATGGGCTCTGTCAGATATCGACGGACTCGCACGCGGCTTTATCGCTTGATAGAGTTCGCTGGCCGCTGGTCTATGCTCGATATTTACGTCGTAACAATTCTTGTGGCGCTGGTTCAGGTGAGTACACTCGCATCGATTCATGCCGGGCCTGGTGCAGCGGCATTTGGCGCAGTGGTAGTACTTACCATGTTTTCTGCTACAAGTTTTGACCCACGATTGATCTGGGATACACAGGAGGAAGCATCATAGAGCAGCCACCAAACATACAAGATATATCGACAGTTCCTGAGGCCCGTGTGGTACCGCGTCGAAGGTGGTCATTGCAACTGGTGTGGCTGATACCCATAGTTGCTGCGCTCATTGGTGGCTGGCTTGCCGTGAAGGCGGTACTCGATCGTGGGCCGACTATCACAATCAGTTTTAGCACTGCGGAAGGATTAGAGCCTGAGAAGACGCGCGTTAAATATCACAGTGTGGATATTGGTCGTGTTACTAACGTGGCGTTTTCGGAAGACCGTACGCGGGTCGTTGCTACCGTGATACTCAGTAAACAGGCAGAGCCATTTCTGGTTGCAGATACCCGCTTCTGGGTTGTGCGGCCGCGAGTTAGCGGCACACAGATTTCCGGGTTGAATACGTTGTTGTCGGGAGCCTATATCGGTATGGATGTAGGCTCATCTGGTGATTCTAAGCGCAAGTTTGTCGGGCTCGATATGCCGCCGATTGTCACTGTTGACTTACCCGGACAACATTTTCAGCTACATTCTGAAGATCTCGGTTCGCTGGATATTGGTTCGCCGGTCTATTTTCGTCGCGTTCAGGTAGGTTCAATTGTTAACTATGAGCTAGATAAAGACGGGACAGGGGTGCAGTTGCATGTGTTTGTCAAAGCCCCTTATGATCGTTATGTCAAAGCCAATACCCGTTTTTGGCAAGCCAGTGGCTTTGATTTGGCTCTTGATGCTAATGGGATTCGCTTGAATACTGAATCTGCCGTTTCGCTACTGTTTGGTGGCGTATCCTTTGAGACACCTGTTGAATCAGTGTCGGCGCCATCGGCACAGGGAAATACCAGTTTCCTGCTTTATTCCGACCGTGGCAAAGCTATGCGCCTGCCAGATACTGCTGAGGAAACTTATCGTATGGTGTTCGACGAATCGGTTCGTGGTCTGTCAGTTGGGGCGCCTGTTGATTTCAGGGGGGTTGTAATAGGCGAGGTGACTGCCATCGACGTCGATTTTGATGCAAAAAATGCAGATGTTCGTGTACCCGTTGAAGTACGTCTTTATCCTGATCGATTGCGAGGCAAGGAAAAAAATGGTGCTGTTCAGCGAGGCTCCTTTATGGAAAAGCTTGTCTCACGGGGATTGCGCGCACAGTTGCGGAGCGGAAGCCTTCTTACAGGGCAGCTTTACGTAGCGCTTGATATTTTTTCTGAAAAACCTAAAGTGGCGATGAGCAAGCAGGCCGGCCGTGCAGAAATCCCGACGGTTGTTAGTAGCGTACAGGAATTGCAATCCACACTGTTGAGGCTCGCACGAAAATTGGATAATTTACCCCTTGAGTCAACAGTCGCTGACGCACGCAAATCGATAAAAGCCCTTGAAAGCACGCTTGCCACAACAGATCGCGCTATAAAAAGGATTGACAGTGATGTAACCCCGCAAGCAGCAAAAACATTGGCTGACCTGAGCCATACTTTGGCGCGTGTTGATCAAGGGCTTGATGGCTTGCTTGCGGACGATGCGCCCATACAGCGTGACGTGCGTGAGACGCTGAGAGAGGTTTCGCGTGCCGCCGAAGCTTTGCGCAGCCTTGCAGACTATCTTGAGCGCAAACCCGGTGCGATTTTACGCGGGCGTGTAGAGGAGCCTGCGAAATGATGCGTCTGGCAGTTTTGATCATATCTATCATGGTGCTGGCAGCTTGCGCGACACCAGAGAAAACAAATTTTTATGTGCTTTCCAGTGAGTCGCCACCGCCAGTAAAAGCGGTAAGCAAGCCTGAATATCGCGTTGTAATTGAACCTGCAACCTTGCCAGAGGCTTTGGACCGACCCCAAATTGTGCTCCGTGTAGCGCCGAATCGTTACAGTATTTCTGATGCCGAACGATGGTCTGAGTCCTTGAAACGCGAGATCCCCCGCGTTATCGCAGAAGCGGTTGGGCAGCAACTGCCAGTAGCCCATGTTGCGGTAGATTTGCAGCAAGGCGGACAGGGTGCGGATTACTTTGTGCTGATAGATGTGTTGCGGTTCGAGTCAGTACCGGGTGATTCCATCACATTGGAAGCTGCGTGGAGTGTGCGAAACAGATCAGGAAAGCGTTTACGCGAAGCGCGTTCTGTCTTGGTTGAAAAGGTAGCGAATCCCGGTGTGGCGCCATTAATCTCCGCACATGCAAAAGCACTTAACGCGCTGGGGCTGAAAATTGCCCATGCGATCAACTCAATCGTACATGAACAATAAGTCTGTCTGATCAAATCCCAAGGCCAGTGTTAAGTTGCTTTGGTTTGCAAATTAAATGACGAATTTACTGGTGTATATCAGCCTTTCCTATGCTGATTCAGCTACGCAAAAGTGCAGGGTACCGTTACCTTGGTGACCATACACATAGTTTTAATAGTGATTCATTATCGAAAGAGGCTCAACCTCTCACTTCACCGTCATTTTACTCCAATGAGGTAGTCTTGGCCCAACCACTTACCTGTATCTGCACTCTGGAACGTGAAATCAACACGCTGCCCTGAATGTAATCCTTTAGTATCGATTTCGGCAACATGCATCCCAACGGCTGTTTCTAGTGTTGCTGTATTTTGACTCGATTGCCATCCATCAATGCCCCAATGAATAATGCTCGGTTCGAACAAGGAAACCAGCAGTGTTTGCCCAGCTGCAATTTCCTGAATAGGGTCCTGTGCTAACCAGATGGCATGCTGAATAACGGGACGCTTTCCCTGGTATCGCCGCCAGGTTGCTGGCGGCCGGTCATAGGGGTAACCCAGTTGCCTGGAGGTCAGCAGCTTAACGTATTCGGCGTGTGCCCACACGAGTGGCATTGCAGACCCACTGGGGCGGCCCGGATAGAGTCCTAGTGATTGAATCTGTGTGCTGTCCCATACTTGCTCCGGGATCATACCGCCCATACCACTCATGGCAGCCATAGCTTCCAGATAGGGAAGCGGATCTTTGCCGGCGGCAAGTTCATAGTGGCCACGCTCGCCTGTGAGTAGCGGCCAGGCTCGGCCCTTCCCTACGCCATCAAAGGGTGCGCCGTCATCATGCTCTCCATAGCCGTCGCAATTATAGCGATGCCAGGAAGGTCCGTTCGGCGTATCCACTTTTAATAATTTGTCGATGACCTGAAGACTATCAAGCATCAATGGGTCGTCGGCCAGGCGTAAGCCGAACCGAACAAGTTGCAGGCAATCGATGCCAATCTGTTCTGCGGCGGGCAGTGCCGGATCAAGGGCCAGATTTTTGATTGGCAGCACATCGAGTAGTGCGCGGGGATTGTTTTCAAGCTCGGTCGGTGCATTACGGATGTAATAGCCGCGTACACCGATTTGACGGGCAAGATCCGTATCATAAACTGCGGTCCAGTCCTCGATATGAGCATTCCAAAAATCCGCCAGCGCCAGGGTGAACACGCGTGCTTTGGGTTCAAGCCATTCAGCCCCCTCGACAAGGGCAGCGATACATATGGACAAAGTAAAGGCGTTTATCCCTGCATCTTCTTCCCACCGATCCTGCTGGCTGATTGGCCCGGTGCGCGAAATAAATCCGATGGCACGAGAGATCATGTCAGAAACTTCAACGCCTTTCAGCGCGTTGCGCTCTTTTAAGCGAGCTGCGAGCAAGATGGGAAATGCCGATTAGTCAAGTTGCATGCCCTGCCAGTAGGGTTTTCCACCGAGCCACTGATTTTGATACCAGTGCCCATCGGCATGTTGGGTTGTGATGAGATAGCGCAGTATGTCCCGCGCTTCATCTTCGGCGCCGAGGGCTAATAATGCACCTGCACTTTCAACCAAATCTCGTGGCCATACGAGGTGGTAGCCGCCGCGTTCGTCGCGCGTGTTACCCCAGGGAATACTCAGACTTGCCACCATCGCTCCGGGGTAGATTTTGTCCTGGTGGGAGCGCAATACCATGGCCGAAGTGAAGAATTGGTCACGCAGCAGATCTGGAATGCTGTGCAGGCCGTCGTTCTGCTTTTCGCAGCAACGATGCCAAGTCGTCCAGTCGTCGATCTGTTGTTGCCAAGGTTCATTAAAGGGTTGCAGTAGGGCGGAAACTGCCAGGGTCGCTGCCGATTCCTTGCTGCCGGCGAAACCAAGGGCAAGGGTCGCTTGCCGAGGAAGCTCACCCGTTAGCGCCACGTTTCCGGGACCAGCGCCGGCGTACTGCCATTGCATGCGGCCATGGCGATTGAAGTCTTGCCAGCCATCGCTGGTACCTACGTATCCCGCACTTGCGCAACCCCATGCATCGAGCTGGTTTTTTTCTACCGCAGCCAGGGCCAAACCAAAAGGGCCTTGTTCTGCCCACAGTATACGGCGGCCGCGATAGGTGCTTACTTCGGCTTGGTTGTTATTTCCACTTCCACCCAGGTGTGGAGCGAGAAGTACATATGGTCGCAGGCTAGCATCGCCATCAAGTTGGACATCCACAAGCAATACGTCGCGCTGGGGATCAGGTGTTATCCTCAGCGTAAGTGTGAAACGGTCATGTTGATGAACGATTTCTATTGCCGGGATGCCTTGAGCTGCCCAAACCAGCTTATGGCTGTCTAAACGCTTCACCTCTACCCAAAAACCTTGATTGTCAGCGACGATGAAACCAAGGTCACGAATCTGCGGAATATCGATGCGCGGGTAATATACTTCGTTCACGATGCCGCCACCGATGGTGAACCATACACGCGAAGGCCCTAATGCACAGCCAACCGCTTCCTTGGCGCTGCTACACCATGTAGGCGAGATACCCGGACTGCCAGGCGCTTCTAGGTTGGGGGTTTGCACAGATACATTATTCATTATTCAGTTTGTCCTTGCATCACTAAGCTCATGGTCCGTTAGTCATTCGTAAGGGTCGGCGTCAGCCAACTGTGTTCGTCGCGAGCCACTAACATGTCGGCCGATTCTGGCCCCCACGATCCGGCAGAATAATTGGGAAAATCCGCCGCAGTATTTTTTGCCCATGCATCGATAATCGGCATCACCATTTCCCACGCAGCTTCTACCTGATCGGCACGCATGAACAAGGTGGCATCACCAACCATGACATCCCATAATAACGTTTCATAAGCGGCTGGTGTTTCAACCTGGAAGGCTTCCTTATAGCTGAAGCGCATATCGAAGGGGCTTAGCCGTAATTGCGAGCCAGGCTCTTTGGCCATAAATTTGAGCACGATACCTTGCTCCGGATTGAGCTGTATGACAAGCCGTGTTGGTTGGGTATTCAGACCAGCTGAAGCGGGAAAAGCGCGGTGCGGCACATCGCGAAAACGAATAGAGATTTCTGAAACATCGGCCGCCATCCTTTTGCCGGTTCGTAAATAGAATGGCACGTCCTGCCAACGCCAGTTGTCAACATAGAGTTTGAGCGCAGCATAGGTTTCGGTATTTGAATGTAGGTCAACATTGGGCTCGTTGCGATAAGCCGGGCGCTTCTCACCATGGATACATCCCTCGGCATACTGACCACGTGCAGCAAAGGCATCCACCTCATCGTGTGGAATGGGACGCAAAGCATGCAGTACATCAACCTTTTTGTTCCGGATGTCAGTTGCATCGTAGGCCACGGGAGGTTCCATGGCGACAAGACACAGCAATTGCAGCAAATGATTTTGCACCATGTCGCGCAATGCTCCGGCATGTTCATAGAAACTGCCGCGCTTTTCAACGCCCAAGGTTTCGGCAACGGTGATAACAACATGGTCCACATAGCGTCGGTTCCATATTGGCTCAAAGATCGGGTTCGCGAAACGCATGGCCAGAATGTTTTGCACTGTTTCTTTGCCGAGAAAATGATCAATACGGAAAAGTTGTCGTTCTTCAAAAATTCGGCACAACACATCGTTGATTTGGTGGAAGGATGCCAAGTCGTTCCCGAGTGGCTTTTCGACCACCAGGCGCACATGCTCGCGATCCTGCGCCAGGCCAACTGCACCGAGACCAATCGCAATGGGCTCGAACAGTGAAGGGGGTGTAGCCAGATAAAAAACCCGCTCTGCCTTGCAATCCCATTCAGATTCTTTCGAGTCCAACGCTTGGGCCAGTTTCTTGAAACCTTCTGCGTCGGTCGCATCGAGCATGATGGGGTGGATCATACTGGTGAAAGTTTCCCAAGAATCAGGAGGCGGCTCTCCCCGACGCGAATTCTCCGTGATGCCTTTAAAGTAGTGCTCGGCGAGGTCAGCGTTGTTGGTGTCCAAACGATCCACGGCCAGTAGCTGAAATCGTTTTGGCAGATTTCCATCAAGAAAAAGGTTAAAAAGAGCAGGAACCACCAGGCGCCAGGATAGGTCGCCACCGGCACCGAATAGAACAAACTGGGTATCACTTGGGGTAGACGTCGATTTCATCGTATTTTTCTTCTCCGTTGCGTACTTGGCATTCGACCAAAAATGTCGCAGTCAGTTCCATCTTCACCAAGAACGGTACTGCCAGACGTTCATAATTTAAGCCAATGACGACCCTGGAGATTAATCCTTATGTGATTACGTAACGTGATTCATTGTTGATTTTTCCAGATGACGAGTGTTTCAAAGTAATGCATACTGACGCCGCAGACTAACTGACAAAAACAACTTGCGTCAGCGAAAGCCTTTAATTTGGACGGCTATTGGTGGACTGTGTATAGGCAGATTCGAAATAACCTGTTTTTTTCTAAGTGCGATATCGAATGACCAGTAACATTCACAAAATCCGTTTTTTCCGAGAGCGAATTCCATCATTTGAGTGCGTACCCGGATGTCACGACTGCTGTGGGCCGGTGACCACCTCTGCTGAGGAGATGGCAAGACTGCCAGCCAAAAGCGATGCGGAACATGAGGCTGCGCTTGCTGAATGGAGTTGCCCCCACCTTGGTGACAAGGGATGCCAAGTTTATGCAGAGCGTCCGCTGATTTGCCGACTGTTCGGAACGACGCCACGACTTCCCTGTCCGAATGGCAAGCGCCCGGAGGTGATGATCGATCCACGAATAGAGCAGCAGATCCACCGTTTTTTTGCGGAAACACGCCAAGTGCTTGTTTGAGTCTTAAAAAATCAGCAAAAGGGGGCGTGGCGATCACAATGCTGGTTTTTAATCAAAAAACTCAGCGGAATTGCGTCGCATGAAACTAAGTAGTGATCTAAAACAATAAAGTCTGTTGGCGTATCAATAAAAATGCTCGTGCAAAAATACTTTTACACTATAGTCTGTCTGTCCAAGGCTGCAAGCCAGTTTTCAGCCACTGTAGTTGATAAATATTATCTACAAAATTATTTGCGTATGTCAGCTTTGTTGGAAGGTGTGTGGTCGTACCCGACCGAGATTGTGTGAAAACGCAATCCTATAACTTGGCGCTTTGCTGAGTTGGCTTTTGCCCCAAGCTCATTTCAATTTCTGATTGATGTTGTTAAAACGCGCTTAGATCAAACTGAGAGTGGTTTGGCTGGTTTATCAGGTCCAATAAACATAAAATCCCTCTAACTTCTCAAGCGACTGCCAGTCGCAACGCTGTCAACATTTCTGAGATACCCATGATATTCATGACACGTCGCAGATTGTAGGCGAGGACGTGCAAGCTCATCTCAGTGCTCACATGCTCAATGGTTTTCATCAGGAAGTGCGCAGATCCCATCCACAGTTTTAATGTGCCAAAGACATGTTCAACGGTACATCGTCGTTGCTTCATCTTGCCAGGATTGTTATCCAGGCGAGCCTGCATGACATCTAGCACGTCTTCGTGTTCCCAGCGTCTGATGCGTCGCTCTTTAGCGGTTGTGCACTGCGCTTTGAGCGCACAACTGTGGCATGCTCTGGTGTAGTACACATTGATCTTCATTTCATGCTCTATTGTTGAATGACGTTGGGCCAGCCTTTCTCCTGCGGGACACAGATACTCGTTGTCTTGCTTGATATAGATGAAGTCACGTTTATCCACCAACCCCAGTGTCTTATTGTTGGAGGTCATGGTTTTGGGCACAAAGGCCGTGATACCCGCTTGTTCGCAGGCCAGCAATTCTGGCCCCTTGTAATACCCCCTGTCAGCGATGACTTCCAATGCGTCGGCACCCGTTGCCTCTCGTGCCTGGAAAGCCATGTTGGCAAGTTGTGTGCGGTCATGCCCAAGGTTGGTTACTTCGTGTGCAACGATCAAGTGGTGCTGAGTGTCAACTGCGGTTTGTACGTTGTAACCGACCATACCTGTACCTCGACCACTGGTGGCCATGGAGCGCGAGTCTGGATCAGTCAGGGATAATTGATTATCAGGCTGTTGCTGTAAATTCTGCTCGACTGCCTTGAGTGCCTGCATATGCTTTCTGAGCTTGGCCAATTTCTCTTTCAACCGCGCTGTCGTGAATTCAGTTTCGATCGTTTGCGCGCGGTCTGCACTGTCCAGCGCACGCATGTAGCGTTCGATGCTTTCATCGATCTGTTTCATCCGCTGTTCAAGCTTGTGCTGGGTGAAGTTCTTGTCGCGGTTGTTGACGGTTTTGAACTTGCTGCCGTCGATAGCCACCATGGCTTGGGTGAACAGATTGAACTGACGACACATTGCGACAAAGCGTCGACAGGTATTGCGGATACCGGTGCCGTTGTCATGACGGAAGTCAGCGATGGTCTTGAAGTCTGGGGATAGTCTTTCTGTGAGCCACATCAACTCAATATTGCGTTGCGCTTCACGCTCTAAGCGTCTGCTGGATTGGATGCGATTCAGGTAGCCGTAGAGATAAATCTTCAGCAGTGTGGCGGGATGGTAACCGGGCCGTCCTGTCGCGGCGGGTGAAGTTCCTGTAAAACCCAGCTCAATGAGATTCAGTTCTTCAACAAACACATCAATAACGCGCACTGGGTTGTCTTCACTGATGTAGTCATCGAGGCATTCCGGCAGCAACGTGACTTGGTTTCGACCTTGGCCCTGAATGAATCGTTTCATGTTCACCTCAATCAATGTTGCTACATGAAATTTAACGCATGGTGGACGTTATTCGTTTACATGTTTGGGGTGTTTTCACACAACCTCGACCCTTTAGAGACTGTCATAGCCTATCCATCAAGGGTCCGTTCAGCCTCTGATAAGTGACACAGTTGAATTGCGCGCCTCACTGACCTACCAATTTGTATAATGTTCTGCCCCATACTATCATTCGGAAAGTTGTAACGTCTCACTAGTATCTAATTCCAAGGCCAGACATCTCAACATGAAAATTTATGGCGGAAGACTTAAATCTACAGACTTGCCGTAAGTAGCACGTGGGCCTGCCTGAACAGTCAACTTGACAATTTCTCATGCTACATCGATCCGGACAGCCTTTGCTACATCCATCACAACCACCCAGCCTGCCTCGGGTTGGCCAGTACGCCCCTTACTTCGAATGATCTCTACAAGTTCATCAACCTGGTCATCCTCGCATAACAGTTCTAGACGTGATTCCGAGATAACTGACTCTGCCAAATCAACTGAGTAGTGTTGTTCCTTCGAATCCAGCGCCTTTAGCATGCTTTGGGCCCCAACAAT